>CAZVYV010000376.1:0-3597 GCA_964630985.1 uncultured Occallatibacter sp. | reverse complement strand
ATCGTCGGCCGCGACGCCGGCGAGTTGGTCAAGATGTTGCCCGGATATGCGATGTCTACCGGCGATCAAGGCCTCTTCAACCGGCCAGGATTCAATACTTCAGTACAAGGCTTGAGCGGTCCCACCGGAGCGTATGTTGCCAACGGTTCCGGCCCGGCCGGTATCGCCATCCTCAGTGACGGCGTCTCGCTCACCAATATCTCCACCAATTCTGGTTCGGTGCAGGAAACGAACGTCGAGATGGTGTCCGAATTGAAGGCCTCTAGCTCATCGTACGGCGCGCAGTATGCCAAGGGGCCGTCGGTCTTGAGTTCCTCGACTAAAATTGGCGGCTCCACGTTTCACGGCGAGGGCTATTTGCTGGCCCGCAATGCGATTTTGAATTCGAACGATTGGTACGACAATTACCTTCGCCAGTCGCGCCCGGACGAGCAGTATCTATATCCCGGTGGTAATTTCGGCGGTCCGCTGCCGCTTCCATTTACGAGTTTCAATCACAACAGGGATAAGCTGTTCTTCTTCGCAGGGTACGAGTATTACCACCAGATCTTTGAGGCCGATCAGCAGGCAATCTCCGCATGGGTACCCACTGCGGCCGAGCGCCAGGGTGATTTCAGCGCTGCCTCGCTCGATGCCGAGCTCTGCGGCGCGCGCCCAGACGGCAACCCCAACCCCAATGCCATTCAGCCGATGTGCTATGTCGATAGCTTCCTGCCGAATGGAACTGCAGTGACAAACAACAATGCCAATCCATACATCAATGGCTCTGGCGCGGCGCTTGTGAACTGGTTCCCTGCGCCCAATGCAGATCCATTCACCAACCCGTTTGGCTACAACTATATTCAGCAGCTCCAGCAGAATCAGAATGGCAGCATCTTCAGGGCTACGCTGCAATACAACATCAATTCCAACAACAACCTGTTCTTCGTCTATGGCCTGCAGCGGGAAATCGACCAGGACCCCGTGGATGTCAACAACCAGTTCCCGACCGGCTCAGTGCCCTATCCCGGCGCCATCACCACCGGGGACATTTCGAATATCCTTTCGGCGCGTTATTCGCATTTCTTCGGCGCGAGCGTAACGAACCAGTTCATCGCCGCAATGTCCTTTGTCAGCTGGCCCGGCAAGATGGGAGACCCATTGGCGGTGGATCGGTTTGACATCCCTGGCAATGGCGGCCTGGGTTTCGACTATCTGGGCATGTACAAGAACAACGACGACTATTCCGTGCCTGCCCTTGGCGGCGGAGGTAGCAACGGCTACCCGAACGTGAGCATGCCCGGCGGATTCTTCCAGAACCAAGTTCACACCAAGCAGGTCGATCCAATCCTTCAGGACAACGTGAGTTGGCAGTTGAAGAACCACTTCCTCGAGTTCGGAATCTACGGGGAGACGGGCACGTACAACGGCACTGCGTTTGTTGGCTATCCGCAGGGCCAGTACACGTTCAATCCCGGAAACTCGTACTTCGAATATTCATCGACCAACCAAGCGCCATACAACGGCTGCGTGAACCCGGACCCGGCCGGCAACCTGCGCAACTCTGGCGCTGCATATCTGGGAAGCTGTTACAACCCCACGGCGATGATGTACGAGGGGTATGCCGATTCCTTTACGCAGAGCAACCTCACACCCCTGGTTGACATGCGTTACACGACGGTGGCCGGGTTCGCCAACGATACGTTCAAGCTGCACAATCTTACGCTGATTCTTGGCGTGCGGCTCGAGCACTTCGGCCCCTGGGAAGACAGGCATAACAACGGCATTGCGACATTCTCCGACAGCCTTTACAGCACGCAGTGCAGCGGTTACACGCGCAACTGCAGCAGCGCCGGCTTCCCCGGCATCACGTGGGCTTCCCAGAAGACCGGCACATCGAACTCCGTCAACTCCCCGGCAACGATCAACTTCACTCCCCGCGTGGGGGTATCCTGGGACATTTCTGGCAAAGGCAAGACCATTCTGCGCGGCGGCTGGGGTATATACCGCAACCAGGAGCAGTTCGAGCCGTACGCCTTTGCAGCGGGCACAGCCCAGGGATACAAGACGTCTTACTTGCAGGGAGCGTTGACCTACAACCAGATCGACAGTCAGTCGCCCATCCTGCCTCCCGATTTCACCGTTTACACAATCTCTCAGAAGGACACGACGCGCCCCATCTATTACGAATTCAACGGCGGAATCGATGAAAGCCTGCCCTGGCGCTCGCACCTGTCTGTCGCGTATGTGGGGAATGAGAGCGTCAACCTGTCGTCGTATAACGGTGGTGGCAACTATAGCGGCTCCAATTACAACTCCGCATCGGACATCAACGTCATTTGCGGAATTGAGACGGGTTGCGCCGCGAATAACAATCCGAATATGGCGGGCGCGAACGACAACCTCTTCTATATCAATTACGCTTTTATCCCCGCGAATTTGCTTGCGCTTTACGGCAACCCCGTCATCGACAGCATCGCCGGGCTTGGCACTCCGGAATACGATCTCTATCGTCCCTACCCGTTCTATCAGCACGTCTACCAGCTCAAGCACAACTTCTACTCGAACTACAACAGCGCGCAGGTCGAGTGGGATAAGGCTGCAGGCATGGTCACGTGGGGCGCTAACTACACGTTCGCCAAGAACCTTGCCACCGCCTCGTCGTACAACAACCAACTCGTCGATCCGGTAAACCTGCGCAACGATTACAACCCGGTGCCATATGACCGGACGCAGGTATTCAACATTCATTACCTGATCGACTTGGGCACGCGCTTCAGGGGTGGAAACTTGTTGTTCAAGGAGCTTGCCAATGGTTGGCAGATCTCCGGAATATCCCAGGTCATGAGCGGATTCCCGCTGGCCTCTGAAAACGGCAACAACTTTGGCTTCGGATACGCAGGCTTCGCAAATGCCGTGCAGGTCCCAAATCCAAACCAGGCAAATCAACAAAATCAGACAGGGTGTGAGAACGTCTACGGCATCAAGCCTGATAAGAACGGCAACACGTTCTGCGTCAATAACATGAATCCGGTGGTTTGGCTGGGCACGCCGGACGTCCAACTCCAGCCCACGCTGGTGAAGGGCGTTAGTGCCAAGGGCGGCTCGCATCAGCACCAGTTCATCAATCCGCTGGCTTTCGGTATTCCGGAACCCGGGACCAACGGGGCATACCGGTTGCCCTACCTGCGCGGTCCGGCGTTCATGGAACACGATTTGACGGTGCTGAAGAATTTCTCCGTGGGAGAAGGAAAGCTGCTGCAGTTGCGGGCGAGTGCGTTCAACTTTTTGAACCACCCGTTAGTTTCGTTCAATAACAACAACAACACGAACCTGAATCTCGGTGTCCAGGACGGGCTCGTTGGTCAGCCGCTGACACAAAGCATGCTTCAGTACCAGGATTTTGGCATTGCGAATATCAAGGTCGGAAGCAGGACGGCGGAGCTGCAGGCAAAGTTTACGTTCTGAAGTCTCCTCGTCGTCCGGGTAACCACTGCATCAACCTGCTGCGGTACTCGGAAGGGGGAACTGGCAAGGGCCGGTAGGGGCGGAACGGCCAGCTGGGCAGGATGAAGAAAGTGCGGCATCCGCCTTCTGCAGAATCCGCAAAAGCGGGCA
>CAZVYV010000375.1:0-3599 GCA_964630985.1 uncultured Occallatibacter sp. | reverse complement strand
GCGCGCACGCTCTCAACGTGCTGCACTTGCGCGTGAAGCGCGGCGGCGGATTCGAAGGCGAGATCGGCCGAAGCCTGGTCGCGCTCAGCACGGAGGGTGACGAGACGGCTTTCGCCGCGCGTGGCGAGAAATCTTTCCACCCCCGCGGACTCCTCGGAGTAGCGCTCGTCGCTGCAGCCCTTGAAGCATGGCGCGAGGCACATCTTCATCTCGGAGTAGACGCAGCCGGGATAGCTGGGATCGGGCGCAAGTTCGAAGGTGCAGCGGCGGAGCAAAAAGAGCTTGAGCATCTCTTCTGCAAATCGTTCAGCGGCGGCCCGCGAGGCAAATGGCCCGTAGGCCCAATCGGCCTCGCGCAGGCTGGGCCGATGCGTGACGGTGATGCGCGGATAGGGGTTGCTGCCGAGAAAACGGACGAAGGCCGGGTGGCGCAGATGCATTCTCTCTAGTGCTCTTGAACCAAAGATCTCCTCCAAAAGAGAAAACTGCGCGAGAAGGGATTCGAACTCGGAGCCGGTGAGCTGCCATTCGATGCGGCGAACGAGGCCGGCGAGGTGCAGGCGGCGCGGATGCTTCGCGGAGGGCTGCAAAAGACGCTCCAGCCGCGAACGAAGATTGGGTGTGCGGCCAATGTAGGGCTCGGCGTGTGCATCTGCGCCATAGAGGGCAAAAACCGCCGGCAACTGCGGCAGTTGGGCCAACGAGGACTTGGCATCGACCGGATCGAATGGCGCCTGGCTTCGCCTAACGCGCTTGGACAGGCCCCCTGATTGGAATTCACTTGGCATGGACCGCGCTCACCTCGTAACGCCGGTCACAATTACACGTGTTCAGTGAGATTCTACGGCGACGGACGAGGAGTAAGCTGGATTGTGCTCGGGCAGCGGAATCAACTTTCTTATCGCCTTGCGCGTCCAACAAAAGCGATACCGCGGATTCTGGAGGTGGTATCTTGAAATACCTTAAAGCAGCTTTACTTTCTGTTTCTCTCCTTGGTTTCGCGGCAAGCGCTTCAGCGATCCAGAATCCGTCGACGCCGATGCAGCCCTCCGCAGCAAGCCCCCACGCGTCCGTCACCCTTCCTCCAGGAACCAAAATCGAGCTGGTCGTGACCCGCCCCGAGTGGGCGCAGTCCGCCAAGGACGGTGACACCATCTACGCGCAGACTTCGTTTCCAGTTGTCGCCGGCGGCAGCATGGCCATTCCCGCAGGCACCTACGTGGAAGGAACGATTGAGGGCGTGACGCGGCCGACGCGCAAGCTCGAGCACGCGGAAATTCAGGTGCTGTTTACCAAGATCATTTTTGCCAGCGGCTATACAGTGATCCTGCCCGGCGGAGCAACCGGGATGCCGGCGTCGCCGGCGCCTGGCGAAACTCTGATCGCGATCACCATTCAAGTGAGCACGGCGAACGATTTGCTTCTTGATAACGGCGCGGAAGTCGAGATGACTTTAGGCGCGCCGCTCGTGCTGGACGCAAAGCAGATTGCACAATCAATTCCACTTTCGCGCGTGCCCGCGCCGGGGCAGCTGCAATCGGCTACTCTCTGCCGCGACACCCCGGGCAGTCCGGGTACTCCGGGAACGCCCGATACGGTGATTCCCGGATCGCCGGGCACGCCCGACATCACAATTCCCGGTGGGCCTGGAATGCCCGACACAACAATTCCTGGAACTCCGGCGACACCCCCTACAGTGATTCCCGGAAGCCCTGGAACTCCAGATGACCCCGGCTATACTTGCCCGTCCAAGCCGCTTGTCATCTCGTCTGCTCCTGTCGTCACGAATCAGCCAACGCAGAATGCTCAGCCTGTGGCGGCACGCTAAAGAGCCGCTTTTTTGATTGAAATGCACCTTGGAAGGATCACGATCTTATGTTTGCCGAATCCATTACCGCACTCATGATTGCTTCACTCGCAATCGGACAGACACCGGTTCCCGCAACGCAGATTGCACCGCCAACCGCGCAGAGTACACCGGCGCAAAGCGCCCCGGCTGCGGGCCAGGTGTTGCCGGCGCCTGGAGGCCAAACTGTGCCTGCGCCTTCCTCGTCGACGATTGTCGTTCCCACAGGCACGGCGATTCAGCTCACGCTGATGAGCGCCGTGAAGAGCAAGTCGACGACGGCCGGAGACACGGTGCGCGCGGTTGTGGCTTTCCCTGTGACGATCGGGACGCAACTCGCGATTCCGGCTGGAACCTTCGTCGACGGAAGTGTGATCCGCGTGACGGCGCACCCGGCGGCCGGCCAGAGGGCGTCGTTCCTCGTACATTTCACGCGTCTGGTCTTTTCCAACGGCTACTCCGTGACGTTGAATGGCGAGAACACGCAGGCTTTGCTGTTGCCGGCTGAGAACAGCGCACCAATGAATGAAGTGGCGGAGCTAACGCCGCTGCGGATGCCGGGCATGCGCCTGGCCATGGGCGAAGGCCAGGAACCGCCGCCAACGCAGTCACTGCCACAGGTCGGCCCCCCGAAGGGCCTCATCATTGGGCTGTCGCTCGGAGGCACCGCGGCTTTCGTTGTTCTGGGGGTTCTCGTGGGGCATCACAGCGCGAACAACACCGATTTTGTTCTCTACGACGCCGGCTGGCAATTCCAAATGGTTCTCGACAGCCCGGTGACGCTGGATGCTGCGCAGATTGCCGCGGCGGCTACGACGCCCAGCGCAAACTAGTCGGCTGCCGTGACGACAACGACGAGCGATTGCTTGCCGTCGAGCGAAAACTCGAGTGGCGCCGCGCGCTCAGTGGACTGGCCCGCGTCGACATCGCGTTCGAGCTTACCGCCAGTCGTGCCGGTGATGATTACGTGCAGCTTCGATGCGGGCTGCGTGCCCCGTTTGGCGGCAGGCGATTGCTCACGGCCTGCCGGCTGTGCCGCTGCAGAGGACAAATCAGCAGGCGCAAACTCCAGTGTGTAGTTGCCTTCGGGCCAGACGCCGAAGTCAACTTTGCCGCCGGGATCGGTGGTTCGCGCCGCGCAGCCTCCGCCTGGGTTCTTGCCCAGCTTCACGTCAATGCCCTTCAAGGGCGCGCCGCCAAATGCGAACTGCGCGAGAAGGATGATGGTCGCCGCGGCTGCGACGGAAAAAGATTTCAAAACAATGAGACTCGGTCTGGTCATTGCGCCTCCGTCAGCATTTGGGCATCGTATTCCGTCCCCATGAGTTTTGTCAGCTACCCAAATGAGTCATGAAACTGCGGCGCGGCGGCGCTTTGCCCCGACGCGATGAAACTGCTATGCTGCGGGGTCCATAGAAAATCGAATTACGGCGAGGAGAACGGCGATGTGGTTTCTGGGCATGGATGTGGGAACGGGCGGAACACGCGTGGTCATCACGGACGCAGCCGGGAAGCTGATGGGCTCGGCGTCCAGCGAACACGCGCCGTTTCGCGCCGAACATCCGGGGTGGGCCGAGCAGGATCCTGAGGACTGGTGGCGCGCGGCACAGGACGCTATTCGAGGTGCGCTGGCCACGACTGCGGAACCGCGAGAGCCGATCGAGGCCATCGCGCTCACAGGCCAGATGCACGGCGCTGTGATGCTCGATGAGGCAGGCGCAGTGCTGCGGCCGGCGCTGATCTGGTGCGACAC
>CAZVYV010000374.1:0-3599 GCA_964630985.1 uncultured Occallatibacter sp. | reverse complement strand
CAGGTACCGGCTCTTTCGGTCCGGGAATCTGATTAAGCATCGTCCACACGCCTGCTGGAGGCGAAACGGTATCGATGAATCCGAACCCCGCCATCACCGGCGCCTTGATGCGCGAGGCAAAGTTGACGGTGTCGAAGTAGAGAGCAGCATTCATCGCGTCGGGGTTGTCAGAGGGCCAATAGGGGTAGCCGGCTTTGCGGCCGTGCAAGTCGCCATTTGTATCGGCGCCGGCCGGCACACAAACGAGCACATCAGTCACCTCGTCCGGCCGCAGTCCCGCAAGCGCGATGCTCTGCTGGCCGCCCATGCTGCCGCCGGTGAGCACCACTGTCTTGCCGTTCCAGTCGGGCCGCGTGGCCAGATAATCGAGCACGCGCGAATCGCGCAGATACATATCGAGAAAGTAGGATTTTTCGCGATCGGTATTTCCCACGGCGTTGTAGTTCGTGGGAGCGTTGCCCGATGGATCGGAAGGCAGCTTGTCATGTGAATCGACGTTCAAAACCAGCCATCCTTCGGCGGCACGCTCGGCGTCAGCGTGTGCGTTAAGCGCGTAAACGCCGGCATATTGCAGCATGATCAGCGCTGGGTATTGGCCCTCGGTGGTGGGCCGCGCCACGTAGCCGTGGGCTTTTGACCCCAGCGCATCGAGCGCGAACATGCTCATCTCCACGCCCGGCACATCGGTCGGGACCGGTGTCAGCACAGCGTCGATCGGAACTTTGGCCTGCAGAGCCAGTTTGCCATCCCAGAACGAGTCGAAGTCGGCCGGGCGCGGAGTTGAGAGCGGAATTTCCATCGGCGCCACGGCAGCGCCAACTGCATAGAGGCCATTGTTGCGGCCAGTGTTGCCCCCAATCCAGTGAGGCGACTGGGGCGAGCCAGCCGGGTTCACTGCCGTGGAGCCGGACTGCGCCGCGGCCGTGGAAGCAGCGTCCGGGGCCGGACCGCTTTGGTTCGGCGTTGCGGAACCGGGATGACCCGCGCTTCCAGCCGATGCGCTCGGCGCGCTCGATGCGACTGCGAGAGCGGCGTACGGCTCAATCGCAACATAGATCATTTCGGGCTGGTCGCCGACGATTTCGATTTTGTCCTTACCCGACGAAAGATCGAGCTTTCCTTCTTTGAGAACGACAGCGTTGTTTCTGCGAATTGTCCACTTGTATGTGTAGGTAGGCGCTTCGGGGCCTGGTGTAACTGACCAGCCAACCGTTTCTCCGATCTTGTAGATGCCGTTCGCGTGATAGGGCGTGAAGGCGAGTTGTTGTGGAATCGGAGCTCGCTGGGCAACTGCCGTCGCACAGACGAACAGAACAGAGCAGATCGAGAAAACTCGAGCGCGCGTCATTGGAATCACGCGTTGATGATACAGGACGTCAGCCAACCTACTGCCTCAGCTCCACCAGCGTCGCGCCCTGACCGCCTTCGTTCTGCGGAGCTTCTTCGATCCCGGCCACATGCGGATGGCCCTTCAGAAATTCGCGCACTCCGCGGCGAAGGATGCCGGCGCCATGGCCATGGATCACGCGCACGCGCGGCAGCCCTGCGAGAAACGCGTGGTCGAGATACTTTTCGAGTTCGTCGGTGGCTTCATCCACCGTGCGGCCGATGAGGTTGATCTCCGCGCGCAGCGCGTCAGTATTGGCACTCGTCACAGTGACGTGAACGCCCTTCTGGCGGCGCGCAGAGCCCAATGGGTCTGCCTTCTTCCCTTCCCCCGAATCTCCTCCAAAAGCTGGAGGTGCGGAGCACTCATCGCGTCTCACGCGCATCTTGATGGGTCCGAGCGCGACTTCGAAAAGGTCCTTCTCGATCTCTCGCTGCACGACGGCGACCTTGCCCATTGATTTCAGGAAAACCCTGTCGCCGGGCGCGACGTGACGCAGCAGATGTGGCTGCGCGTTTTGGTCGCCCTGGTCCGCGCCAGTCCGGTGCGCCACAACGGCCTGGTTGAAGCCTTCCTGAAACTCGCGGCGTAGCCGGGTAATGCGCCGCTCGGCTTCTTTCGATAGTTTCTGTTGGGATGCACGATCTTCGACCGCCCGCACATTTTCGCGCATCTGGAATTCGAAGTCTTTGAGCAACGATGCCAGCTTTGCTTCCAGCTCGCGCACGCGGTTGCGCACCTCGACGTCGCCCTCGCGCTCGAGGCGTTTTCGTTCCTGGTTGAGCCCGTATTGTTGTTCGCGAGCCGCTTTGCGTTCCACTTCGAGTTCGGCAAGCTCGCTGTGAAGTTTGTCCAGGAATCGCGCGATGTCGGCCTGCTGTGAACCCAGCCGCTCCCGCGCCGCAGCGATGATCTCAGCGTTTAATCCCAGTCGCTCAGCCGTCTGAATTCCAGCCGACGCCCCAGGCACGCCGAGGTGAAACTGATAATTGGGAACCAGCGTCCGCTCATCCACGCCGGCCGCAGCATTGCGCACGCCCGAAGTGTTGGCTGCGTAGACCTTGAGCGATGTGTGATGCGTGGAGATCAGTGACCAGGCGCCAGCCTTGAGAAAGTGGTGCGCCACAGCCACGGCAAGAGCCGCGCCCTCTTCTGGATCGGTAGAAGAACCCAATTCATCCAGAAGCACCAGCGAGCGCGAATCGGCGAGTCGCGAGAGCCGATCAAGATTGGTAATGTGCGCGGAAAATGTCGAAAGCGCTGCCTCGATCGATTGCGCGTCGCCAATATCGGCCAGGAACGCCGTGAACACCGGAAAGCTGGCGCGCTCGGCCGGAACCGGAATTCCAGCCTGCGCCATCATCGCCGAGAGCGCCGTTGTCTTCAATGCTACGGTCTTGCCGCCTGTATTCGGCCCGCTTATAATCAGTTGCCGCTCGTCTGCCGTCAGCTCCAGATTGAGCGGGACTGATCTCCCGCCATTCGCACGCAGGCGCTTTTCAAGCAGTGGATGGAGGCCGCCCTGAATCTCTAAAAGGTCTCGTCCAAAAGTCGGAACCACGGAGTGGTCGAAATCGCGGCCAAAGCGCGCCCGCGCCAACAGGCTGTCTACCAGGGCCAGCACCCGCGCGCCCTCAACCAAACTGAGCGCGTAGCCAGCCACCTGGCGCGTGAGCGCCACAAAGATACGGTGAATCTCCGCCTGTTCTTCCTCAATCAGCCGCACCAGCTCGTTGTTCTGCTCGATGGTTTCTAGCGGCTCCACGTAGACGGTCTGCCCCGACGAGCTCGCGCCGTGAATCACGCCGGTGACGCGCCGCTTGAGCTCCGCTCGCACGGGAATCACGAAACGATCGCCGCGAATCGTAATCACGTCTTCCTGCGTCGCGTTTTCCGCCGACAATTTCCGCAGCGCCGCGCGCAGGCTTTCCTCAATAACTCGCTGTTGCCGCTCCTGCTCGCGACGGATGTGGCCCAGCTCTGGCGAAGCGTCGTCGGCCAGCGAGCCGTCGGGTTGAATTTTGCGTTCAATCGATTCGGCGAGCGGCCGCAGGCTCGTGGTGAGCGATGCCGACAATTCCGACAGCCCCGGCAACTTGCCTGCGAGCCGCGCCGGCGGTTCTTTGAGGAGAGCTTGCCACGATGCAACGTCGTTGGCCAGCCGCGCGATGCTCTGCAATTCGGCAGCTTCAAGCGCCGCACCGGCAATCTG
>CAZVYV010000373.1:0-3645 GCA_964630985.1 uncultured Occallatibacter sp. | reverse complement strand
CCGCCATCGTAGGTTGGGTCGGTATCTCCGGCACGAGCTTCAGGGTCTTCAAGAATGGCGCGGATGACAGCCTGCATGTCGCCACGGACGCCGCTGCCGTTGTTGGCGAATACCGCGGAAATTCGTGCCACGTAGGCGGGACTTGGAGTGCTTGTGACCAGGTGCTGGATCAGTTGCTGACACACGAAGGGTCCAACGTTGGGGTGGTTGAAAATATTGGTCAACGCGCCTGTTAGGTCCTCCTCTGCCGTCTGCCCTGCGGGCAGAACGGTGCCGTTCAGGAGGGTCTTCGCCGTCATATCGTGCGCCGTCTCAACCGCCACCATTGGCGCCAGATAATTGGGTGTGTTGTTGGGGAATTTGGTGGGCACTCCGCCGGTCGATGTGGCGTAGGTCCAGCCCGTGTAAGCCGCGGCAAACTCCTGCACCTGGGTTTGTGTGTATGTGGGGATTGGATTGCCACTGCCGTCGAGTTGCAAGGTGCCATCGTCATTCAACAGGTTCAGGCCGGTGGTGAACAACTGCATCAGCTCGCGTGCGTAGTTCTCGTTGGGGATCTCCCCAGCCGGAGCCTTGTTGCTGTTCAACATGTTGAGGTACGCACCCATCCCCGGCGATACCGATACGTCGTGCATGACGGTATAGAAATTAGTGAACGCGTCCTGCGCCAGCGTGTTGTGGTAGTAGGTAATGGTGGTGGCGTTGTCGGTGTCGCTCGAGATCACGAAGATTTCGCTCAACGCGAACGCCACGCGCTGCCGTAACTGGTCCGGCCCGGTGAGCACGGTCTGCCACCACTCCGACTCTTCGCAGTTGGTGGGCGTATTCGCGGCCGAGCACAAAGCCGGGAGGGGCGAGGGGATATTCGCGAGCGGCGTGTCTGGCGTGTTGAACTGCTGGGTGATCCAGGCGTCGACACCGATCGACTGAACTTGATTGATTGTGGCCAGCGAAGGGCCGAATGTGGCCTGATCAAGCAGCCGTGCCGCCGTGGCTACGGTTGTCACATAGATCGCCGCATTCACGGCGTTCGAGGTCGCCGCGCCGGGGCTCGGGTTCGCCACATTTACACTCAGCGAAGTCGTGCCCGCAGGAATGGTGACGGTGGCCTCGAGTTCGGTGGAAGATACAAACGACGTGGTAACGGCTGCGCCGGCGGCCTGAATCTGAGCGCCGTTCACAAAGCCGGCGCCGTTCACTTGAAGGGTATAGCTGTTTCCGGAGACGAGTGTTGCCCCGGCCGTGGAGACTGTAGGAATTGGGTTGAGAATGCTCACTAGCGCTGTGCCGGAGACCGACGGCGAGGCCACGCTTACGGCCGCGACAGTGACCGAGTTGGAAGCTGGAATGACCGCGGGAGGTGCGTAGACACCGGCGCTCGTGATGGTGCCGACTGTGCTGTTACCGCCCGCAACTCCATTTACTTGCCAAGTCACTGTTGGGTTGGAAAGATTGCTGACTGTGGCTGTGAAAGAGTCGGTGCTTCCCAACCGGACCTGGCCGGCACCGGAGATGGTGACTGACGGTGGCTGCTGCTGTGAGGAACCGCCGCCGCCGCCGGAGACGCAGCCGCTCATCAAGATTGTTGGAGCGACCAAAGCGACTGGGGCAAATAAAGCGGGCGCAAGGGCGCGGCAAAGGCCGCGGAACCGAAAGTTCACGGGAGACCTCCTTGCCGCTGGGAAAGATGCCCCGCAGGCAGGGGCGGGACAAGGGCATCCTAGTGCTAACCGCAGACCCCAGGATTAGTTGTGGTCCAGTGGCGAATTTTCTTTTTCGGTTCCGACGAGACGGCGGTGGTCATTGTCCGTGCAGCAGGCGGTCGAATGCCGGGCCCTGGAATTTGGCTTCAAAGACTCTGAAACGGCGTTCAAGCTCCCACTGCGCGGAGGCCTTCTGGCTGCTGTCGAGAAATTGCTTGCAGCTGGCGGACGGATTGTCGCCGCCGAGGGTTTCGCCTTTGCACGCTGTCGCCGCTGTGCGGAAGTCATCGGGCTTCGCCCACATGCTCGCGCCAGGAAGGAAGTCGTGTTCCATTCCGGTTCTCGCGAGTTGCTTGAGGTCTCGGTAGCTCATGCCGTAATCGATGGCGGCGCGGACGTACTCGTGAGTCAGGTCGATGCGGCTCACGCCTTCATCATCTGTCGAGAGCGCGACGGGCACGTGCGCGGAGCGATAGACCGGGAATGGATGAGCGTCGCCTTCGACGCCGAGGATTCCTTCATTCGAGCTCAGGTTGATCTCGACCATGATGTGGCGGACGGCCATCTCCGACAGAAGATCGCGCGGGTAATCTTCGTACATGACGTCGACGCCGTGGCCGATGCGCTCCGCATCGCCAAGCTCAATAGCCTGGCGGATGTGGAAACGCAGGCCCTCGGGGGGGACCATGCCGGGCGCGAGCTCGCCGGCGTGAAGCGAGATGTGAACGGAGGGATAGACGGAATGCAGGTAACCGACCATCTTCATCTGCAGCGTGTAATCCCGCATGGAGATGTAACCGTCCTCGGGCTGCACGAAGTTGATGCCCACCCAGGTGCCGTCGTTCGCGTTCATGCTCGCCTGCACGGTCTCAAAGCCAAGCAGAGTTTGCGCGAATACCTGCTCCGGAGCATTGGCGCGCAGAACCTGGTAGATGTAGCGAATCTCGACCTCGCACGCCGGCGCAGCCTGCGGCGTTCCGCAGTGTTCCAATTGCTTGCTGCCGGATTCGGCCTGCAGCACTTCGCTGCGGTCGGCTGCAACTTCGTCACGCAGTCCGCGATCGAGGAGTTGCTGGCGGAACGCGGCGAACGCCTGCTGATCAGCCTGGGCAAGCTTTGCGTTCCAGCCGATCTGGTGGGCGATCTGCGCAGCGTGGCTGAAGGCTGGCGTGTGCATCAGCTCGAGATATTGGTTGTTCTCTGCGGCGGCCCGGCTTGCGACCTCGTCAACCCACTCGGCCATGTGAGTTTTGCCGAGCCCACC
This sequence comes from uncultured Occallatibacter sp., assembly GCA_964630985.1. Taxonomy (GTDB): domain Bacteria; phylum Acidobacteriota; class Terriglobia; order Terriglobales; family Acidobacteriaceae; genus Telmatobacter. The sequence goes on along the minus strand of CAZVYV010000373.1, from coordinate 678 downwards.
AAAGTGGCCGAAGGTGGCGAAGAACTGGTCGTGCTCGCTCCAACCCGGCGTCGGGACAAAGCTTCGGACTGAGAACGAGTCGATCAGCTTGTCGTAGAGCGCCTGGTCTGCGGATGTGAGATTGCCGGTGAAGGTTGTTGCCGGGACCAGGTTTCCACGGCAGGGCGGCTTGGCGATGCTCAAGCTGGTCTTGTCGACGCACAGACCATCCTCGGCGGCGTCGCGGATGAACGTTTCGGCATAGACCGCGCCCGAGAGGTGAACGTGGAGGTCGGCACCTTTGGGGAAATCGCTCAGGAAAGCGCGGAGTGTTTCGGGGCCCTGGTGCAGGTTGGCTTCATAGATAAGCGCGGTGCGCGCCTCGGCCCGGGTGGGCACGCCTTGCGAGTTGGGTCTCTGTCCGCAGCCAGCAAGCGCCGCCAGCGTAACGCTTGCAGCAATTTGCAGGAGACGAGAAGCAATTTGGCTCCGCATGATTGCTCTCCAGTGTAGTCCAGGGCGACGGCTTGGCCGTGCACTTACGGCTTGGTATACTGATCAGGTTGTTTTGAGCGCACGGCACGTGGATATACTCACCTCGCCCGGCACCGCCGGAACCCGCGCAGGTTCATGCAACTCTCGTTTCGACTGAGGCCAGATAGCTCAGTGGTAGAGCGCGGCCCTGAAAAGGCCGGCGTC
>CAZVYV010000372.1:0-3676 GCA_964630985.1 uncultured Occallatibacter sp. | reverse complement strand
CATCTTTGGCGCAGCCATCTATGGTAGCCTGAAATGTTTCCGGGGTTCTGTTGTAGCGCTTCTCTGCGGCCTTGGTCTGGCACTCTTGGCCATGGTTTGGGAGGCGGTTCGCTTGCTTCGCGACTGAAGCCGCGGCCATCGTTTTGCGTTCATTGGCTCCTGAAAAAGGGAATCTAGACTCTCATGGTGCAGACTTTTGCGTTAGCGCGTTTCCTTGACCTCCTGATGAGAGGCACTGAAGTCAGGATGTATCAGGCCATCGGCATGAGTTCGGCGGATGCCGCCCAAAAGGCAACGGCAGTCAACAGCGCCTTCTCGCTGGAAGTGCTGGTCGCCGGATTCCTCATTCTCTTCTTTGTGGTGGTCCGCCTCACCCTGTCGGTAGAGCACCCCAACCCCGCCCAGCAGCTTGCCGAAATGATCCATGAAGGCGTCGGCGACCTCGGCGAACAGGTCATCGGCCACGGCTATGAGCGATTCCAGGCCTTCGTCACCTGCATCGGGTTATTCGTTCTGCTGAATAATCTCATTGGCCTCGTCTCAGGCCTTGTTCCTGGCGTCGAAACACCCACCGGCATGCCTGAAGTTCCTCTTGGTCTTGCCGTTCTCACGTTTCTCTTCTACAACTACCACGGCATCCGCGTGCAGGGCCCCATCGGCTACCTAAAACATTTTGCCGGCCCGCTATGGTGGCTCACGCCCCTCATATTTCCCATTGAGGTCGTCTCTCACCTCGCCCGCATGATGTCGCTCACCATCCGTCTTTACGCCAACATGTTCGCCAGCGATCTCATGATGCTGGTGGCGTTTTCTCTCATCCCGCTTGCGCTGCCCTCAGGGTTTTTGGCGCTGCACGCAGCGGTTTCGGTCATTCAGGCTTTCGTTTTCATGCTGCTCTCGATGATCTATCTCTCGATGGCAGTGGCGCAGGAACACTAAGAACAGTTCGCAGTTCGCAGTTCATAGTTCGTAGTTGGTGGTGTTGTCCGATTGGGCTTTTCTGCGAACTTAGAACTGTGAACTCCAAGAATTCCGCCGGAGCCGCTTCCGCTTCGGAATAAAACGGACGGCCGCAAGCGTGAGGGGGCCAGCACGGTGAGCTTCAACCACCCACTGGCGGCCAATCTTAGGGAGCAGGAGAACTATGCGTAAACTTCAATTCGTATTCATGACCTTGGCGGTTCTGTGTTTTGCCGTCCCGGTCTTTGCCGATGGCGGCTCGGCTGCGGCCAGCCTCGTTCCCATAGGCGCAGGCCTCGCCATGGGCCTTGCCGCCGGTCTGTGCGGCATGGGTCAGGGCCGCGCTGTGGCGTCAGCAACTGAGGCGCTCGCCCGCAACCCCGGCACACGCCCCGGCATCTTTTTGTTCCTGGTGCTCGGCCTGGCCTTCATTGAGTCCCTCACCCTCTTCACCATGGTTATTGTCTTCGTGAAGATGTAAAAGAAGCGTTTCGATCGAAAAGCGGTCCACACTGCTGTGTGGGCCGCTTTTTGTCTGGGCCGAACCTATGCTCTTGGGCGGAGCTGCATTCCTACTTGTCCGTGCGTAGCATCTCAATCGCCTTCTGGTAGCCTAGCCCGGCAGGCACCGGCGCGTATCCCACTTCGTCCTCGCTGGTATCGAACACGCGCGTCTTCCAAACCACACGACCACTCATTACCATCTTGAAGTGAACCGTTCGCCACTGATCGACACCCATGTCCGGGCCCACGTCTGCCTGATCGATCGCGATCCAACCGCCCTTGTTCAGCCGCCCGAGGATGCCCCAGCCAAAGTCCACATCCTGCACAAGGTGCCCTTCAAGCCGCACCACGCGAAGATGCACTGGATCGATCCAAATTTCCCCCGCCATCTGGGTCAACACCTGCGTCTCAAGGTCTGGCGCGGAGTAGCCCGGGCGGGGCTTGAAGGTGAATTTTTCGATTTTCGTCGACGGGCTGGCGCCGGGTTTCGTTGAAAGGCTGTCGCCTGGCTTTCCAGCGGGTTCATCGGCCGCGCCCGCGTCCTGGTACACAAAGGCAGTGGGCAGCGCGCGCAGCACCTTCAGGACGCGGCCTTGGTCGTCATCCTCCGCCTGCTTGCGGCGCCGCTGCTTTCCGGGGTCGCCCGCGAGTTCGGTCAGCCGGGCTTCTTCCTTCTGCTCGTCCGCCGCGCTCAAAGGTTGGCCGTTCAGCTCGACCAGCCGCGCCACGTCGCCGTCCCTGGTCTCGCAAATCTTCTTGGTGGAGCTCCAGTGCGGGCTCGTCTTCATGAGCTCGTAGCGCATTGGGTGGCTCGTGTCCTGCGCCGCTTTGTACTCGTTTTGAAGCGCGCGATCCAAGATCGCCAGTCCCTGGGCGGGCCGCGCCTGCTGCGCGGCGCCTGATCCGGACTGCCCAAGGCAGCAAGCCGTACCAGCGAGCAGGAGGAGGAGCGAAAGGAGCCGGTGCACACGTCTAGTTTAGCTGGCGCGCCGAATGAGGAACCCCAAATGCCCCGTCCCCGGCTCTCGGAAATGTCGGCATTGCTGATACTCGGCACGCAGCTTTTTACATGCCGGAATTGATGCCGACTGGCTGGGTTGATATAGTTCGGGCAGGGACCTCTATGCAGGTCGACAAGGATCGTGGCTCATGGCTCAAGAAAACTCTCCCGCGCGCATCGGCAAAACCATCGTCATCAACGGCGAAGTCAAGGGCAGCGAGGACCTGGTTCTGGACGGCCGGGTCGAAGGCACCGTCAACCTGGCTGAAAACCGGCTCACCATCGGCCCCAACGCTAATATTGCCGCAGACCTCACCGCCAAAGACGTGCTCATTCAAGGCCGTGTGCAGGGCAATATCGTTGCCAGCGGCCGCGTGGAGCTGCGCTCCGGCTGCCACCTAGAGGGCGATATCCGCGCCCTTCGCCTGGCCATTGAAGACAATGCCATTTTCCACGGCAAGGTCGACCTGACGCAGGGTGTCTCCCGGCCACCAGACGCCGCTCCCGTCCCACAGACCGGCGGCAACTAGGCTCTGAAGCGCACGAATCGTGTTTTGCCGGGCAGGGCGGCTTGGTCTGCCGCGCCTTCGCAGTGCTTTCCCTTCAGTTCCGAATAGAATGAAGATATCGAGCGGCAATTTCCTTGAAGCATTGCCGTCTCGCTCCATGCGTCCGACGCGAACGAATTGAAGACGCTTAAGAGGCAACCAGGGTGCTGCGCAGTTGGTTCGATAAAAAACAACAGAGCACGTTGGCCCAATCCGTTCCGGGGCTGACCGGACCCCGCGTGTCTCGCCACTCCGGCGCGTGGAGCGCGATCCGCAAGCGCCTTGAGGCCGAGTCGGGCCTTCGCATCATCGACGCCGGCTACACCTCGCCCAGCAACATTAACTACCTGACCGAGCTGGGTCACAGCGTCTTCCTCGCCGACCTTGAAGTGGATGCCTTCGGCGAAAACTGGATCACCGGCACTGACGAAGACGGAAACCCAATCTGGAACGTCGAAGGCTACCTGAACCACGCGCTCAATTTTGCCGGGCGCATGTTCGACGTGGTGCTCTTGTGGTCAGCGCTCGATTATCTGCCCGAGCCCCTAGTCGCCCCGGTCGTCAACCATCTCGGGGCATCCATGAATCCCGGCGGGCAGGTGCTGGCCTTCTTCCACACCAAAACGCAGGGCGACGAGGCGGTGCGCTGCCGCTTTCATCTCAC
>CAZVYV010000371.1:0-3692 GCA_964630985.1 uncultured Occallatibacter sp. | reverse complement strand
CACCTGCGTCTCTAGTGGCACGATTCCGTCGTTCCCAGCCTGCATCACTGGCTGCACTGTCGGCACGACTACCGTCGCTGACGGCGCTGGCCCGACGGCGTTCAATTGGGTTTATGAGGGCTCCGCCGCACCGTTGCAGGACTCCGCGTGCAATTTCAGTTACAAGTGCGGCAACACCACAACGAATTGCTGGCTCGCCAACGGTTCCGCTGACATCATCATCAACTCCGGTTCGCTCGGCGCGTGTACGCTGAACGAGTTGTGGCAGTCGCTGGCGATACCGTCTGAGTTGCCAATCAGAAACTGGTACAACCAGATCCAGACGGCGGTGATCGCGCACTACAACGGGAACCCGAAGGTGGGATATATCCGATTTGGCGGAGTCGCCGGAGGAGAATTGGGTCCGTTGAAGAGTTCTGAATGGCCATGGTACGGCTCGACCACACAGCAGAACCGGGCGCAGTTCCTGTCGTGGGTGAATAAGTTCGATGCGGGGATTATGGGGAACTCGCCTACGGTTCCGATCTACTCGAATTTCAACGTGGCCGGGCCGGGATTCACCGATCCGCTCTATGCCGACCAGGAAGCCTTTCTCGCGTGGCAGTACAACTTCAACGGCCTCGACACCAACGGTGCGCAACTCTATGACGTGCTGAATCTATTGGGCACGGGAACGCAAAACTGCGCCTTCCCTCTAGTACTTGGTACGGAATGTACAACGAGCGACTGGGCGCCGATCTTCGCCACCTACCTGACCAATTCCGCCGGCGCACCGATGCACCATATTCTCCAAAGCGCCACGGGATCGACGCCGCTTAACTGCTCCAATTCCGGACCCAACGCGGTTACCGAAGGTCCATTGGGGGCGCTTCCGATCGGCTCGACCTATTGCGCCGCCGGGTATCCCGGCATGTTGAATTTACTCGCAACATTCTGCTCGACAGGTATCGGAAGCCCTGCGCAAAAAGTTTGCGTGGACACTTACGAGCTTTACACCAATGCCTTTACTGGAACCTCGCCCACACAAGAGGCGAGCGACGTGCTGCTTGCGCTGTCGAAGAATTATGCGCTGACGACCAATGCTCAAGTCGCTTATCTGCCACAGCAATCTGCGACGGTGAGCGCATTCTGCAACTTCATGGGTATAAGCTGCAGCGTTCTGACAATGACGGTGGTTGGCACGGGCGGCGTGACCGACAGCCTTTCCCAGATCAATTGTCCTTCGGCTCAGTGCTTGGCCACGTACATCACGCCAACGGCCACAGTGCTTACGGCTACGCCGGGGGTTGGGCAAGTCTTCGCTGGATGGTCTGGAGGGGGATGCTCGGGAACAAGTACCTGTAGTCTGACGGTAGGCTCTGCGACGGCAGTGACGGCTACATTCTCATCCAGCACTCCAACGGCCTCCACGCCGACATTTTTACCGATCGCGGGAACTTATGCTGGATCGCAGTCGGTAGCGATTAGCGCGGCCACGGGGCCGGTGATCTGCTGGAACACGACGGGGAGTCCGGCAACGAATGGCGCGGCTGGATGCACAACCGGAACGCTGTACACTGGGCCTGTGCCGGTGGCGGCCAGTGAGACTTTGTATGCGGTCGCTGGCGGAACTGGGTTTCTCGATAGTTCCGTGGGCTCGGCGGCTTATGTGATCACGCCTTCGGTAACGGGGGGATTCACGATTACAATTGGGACGACCGTGACACCTGGAGTAAACTTTCAACCATGAGGACAAAATAATGAAGCGATTTGGGATTTTGGCGTTGCTTTCTATCTTCTTGGCCTTGCCAGTGATGGCACAGACCACAACCGGTTCATATACGATCACGATTGCTCCGGCGCCGATGACACTGACGCCTCCAAGCGGCGCTTTGGCGGCTGGCACGGTCGGAACGGCTTACACGGCCTCTGTGACCATCGGGGGCGGAATAGCCCCCTACACGGCTGCGGTAAGCTCAGGGACGCTGCCTGCTGGCATCACTATCGCTGTGAGCGGGACATCGCTGAACTTCGCCGGCACACCTACGGCTCCAGGTACTTCGTCGTTTGTGATCACCGTGGCCAGTTCGGGGAGCACTGCCAAGATCGAGATGAAGGTCGAGATGCAGGTGGCGAAGTTGGATGAATTCCCGCTTAGCTATAGAGCGGGTCCGGTATTTTATTGGAACAACATCGCCAAGCATCAAGCAGTCCGTTAATGAAGCGGCTTCTCCCACTCGCGCTGGCGGTTCTGACGGCCTGCTCCTCTCATACGGTCGTCGTGCCGCCAACTTGTCCTCCGCCAGCGGCAGTGACGGTGACGATTACGCCGGGACAGATTGGGACGCGGTACTTGGTCGAGTTCGCGACGGCGCCGGCGACGTACACGGTTTGCGGCCAGCTTCCCCCAGGCTTGACGGTCTCAGTCGTGAACGGCCAACTCTGGTTATCCGGCACTCCGACGAAGCCGGGAACCTATCAGTTTTCGATCGCGCAGCAATGACGATCTTGATTCGTAGCAGGATGTAACTGACGTACAATACAGCAGGACCAAGGAGAAGAAAAGTATGAGCACACAAGCGCAAGTGGCAGTAGGGAAAGTGATCGTGGACGCGAAGAACGACGCAACGGCAGCCAAGACGGCATTGGCTACGGCAGGCACGGCATTTCAGGCCGACTTCCACCAGTTCTTGACCGATGCGGAATCGGCTGGATCAGCGGTGGCAAGCGAGATCAAGAGCCTGTTCGGGATCACGGCTGGACCGACTCCGGCTCCCGTGCCGGCTCCGGTTCCAGCAGCGGCAACGAAGTAACCGAGGGGGGCTGTCATGTGGAGTTTGATTCAGGCGCACCAACTGATCGCTGGCATGGTTCTGATGTGGGTGATCTGCACCGCCATTGGAGCCATGCCGACTCCGCGCGACAACAGCAGTCAGTTCTACGAATGGGCCTTCAAGTTTTTGCAGAGCATTGGCTCTGGACTAGCGCGGCTAATGGCTATCTATCAGCCTGCCGCACTCAATGCACTGACCGGGCAAACGGTCAAAACCACGATTCCCCCTAACCCGCCGGTTGCAGCCGGGGAGACCACTAAGTAGAGGAGACTGTTATGCCGATGGGTATCCTGTTCTGGGTGATTTACATTGTTGCATTGCTGGCGGCGGGCTGGGCTTACTACGAGCCCGCGCAGCCGATGTGGTTCCGTCGCGCTGGAGGGTACTTTGTCCTCTGGCTTCTTGTGGGCATACTCGGTTGGCAAGTGTTCGGACCAGCCGTAAAGTAAGGGAGAACTTTGCTTGTACTCAGGGATCATCGTAGGGGTGGCGGTCGCTCTGTTTGCCACGATGCTGGTGGCAATTGGTGCTCTCTACGCTCGTCTGCGAGACATCGAGAAACAGATGGCCGTGGTGACTACCCAGGTGAGCCCGCTGTGGGCTAGAGTGCAAGCGCAGATTTCCAGCGACTTGCATCACCCACATCCTCGATACTTCGAGATGGACAAGTTGCTTGAGCGGCTGGAAGCGTTGACGATCACGACCGCGGAGAGAGTCCGGTTAAAGGAGTTGCTTGGGGAGAGGGCGGTGGACATGCACCCGGACATCACAGAGTCGCAGCGGAAGGCGGCGAGGGCAATGATCCCGGTTATGGACTTGGTTGTGCTGGAGGCTCAGGGTGACGATTCCAACAAAGAACCCGCTGGAATCAAGCCCTAA
>CAZVYV010000370.1:0-3693 GCA_964630985.1 uncultured Occallatibacter sp. | reverse complement strand
AATGCGCTGGCGATGCTGGGGCTGACTTGGCTGGCATGGCTGTGGGGGCGGCGGGCCTGGGGTCAACGAGCGGGGTTCTACTCCGGGCTGGGCGTGCTGACATCCGTGGGTGCATTCTTATTTACCCGTTTCATCATTCCGGAGGCGATCCTTGCGCTGTTTTTGCTGATTGCCTTGTACGCGCTGATCGTGAGCCTGGAAGATGACCGGCCGGCGATGGTGTATTGGGCGTGGGCGGGAGTGGCGCTGGCACTGCTGACGAAAGGATTGATTGCGCCGGTTTTTTTCGGCGGAGCGGCGATTCCGTATTTGCTCTTGACCGGGCAATGGCGGCGGTGGAAGGCGCTGAAGCCGGTGTCGGGGTTCCTTTTGTTTCTCGCGATCGCTGCGCCGTGGCATATTGCGTGCGGCATCATCAATCACGACCAAGGGCACGCCTCGGGAAATCACCCTACCGTTGGGAATGTTCACGGATTCTTTTATCAATACTTCATCAACGAACACGTCCTGCGCTTCTTTAACCTGCGCTACCCGCACGACTACAACAAAATGCCGGCGCTTTGGTACTGGCTGGGCGAACTGATCTGGATTTTTCCCTGGAGTCTTTTTCTTGGCGCGTTGGCGGCAATGGCTTGGAAGACGCGGCGCACATGGCTGAAACATCTGCGGCACGATGCCGGCGACACCGTGGATTTTTATCTCGACCACGCCATGCGCGAGGATGTGGGCAGCTACGTGCGGCGGATCAAGTTCCGCACCAGGACAATCTGGTTGCTGAGCTTGTTCTCAGCGTGGACGCTGATCTTCTTTTCGATTTCGACGAATCAGGAATACTACACGTTTCCGGTGTGGCCGCCCCTTGTTATGCTGATTGCGGGCGTGATCGCGGATGTAGAAGAGAACGACGGCGTGAAAGGCGGCAAGCCGACGCTCTCAACGGCATGGCTAACGGGAGCGCAGGCGGCATTTGCGGCGATCGGTGTGGCGGCTGCTGCGACGCTGGCGTGGGGACTGTGGACCTCGCGCAATTTGCCTTACGTTGCGGACATTGGAACGGTCCTGGCGCATCGCGGCGTGGGCGACTACACGCTGTCAATGTCGCATTTGTTCGATTTGACGGGCGAGTCATTTGCGGCGCTCCGGCTGCCGGCGGGATTGGCGGCGGTCACGCTGCTGTTCGGACCGATGCCGGGCTGGTTGCTGCGGCTGAAAAAGAAGCACCTGGCATCCACCGTAAGCGTCGCGCTGACCATGACGGCGTTCTTTGTGGCTGCTCACATCGCATTTGCGCGGTTTGAGCCGATGTTGAGCTCTAAGCCGATGGCCGACGCCATCACGAGCGACGGCACGGCAAACGACATCCTGATCATTTATGGCGAGCAATCGTCTGGGTCATCCGTTGTCTTCTATACAAACGACTTTTTCCGGGGAAGGCCGGCGATGCTGGTGCTTCCACGATGCGGGCAGAACAGCGAGGGAACCACGCTGCTCTGGGGGTCTTGCTATCCCGATGCGCCCGATATTTATCTGAGCCCCGCGAAGCTGTCGGCGATATGGGGAACAGGTGAACGCAAGTGGATTTTCGCCGAAGATCCGGACCGGGAAAACGTGGAGAGCGTGCTGGCCGGGCGCTTGTATGAAGTGCAAACGCTGGCGGACAAGACGCTATGGACGGACCGCCCGGTGAGGTGAGAATCTTTCGACCATGAGCCTCAGCCATATCGCTGTCGCCGGCCTGATTGTGCTCGGTGTTTTCGGCATCGTCACATCGACAATTTACAGCTTGATTGTTGTTGCGGGAGTGATGCGCTTCAGGCGCGGCGCGGGCGATGCACGGGAGGCGGCATTTCTGCCGCCGGTTAGCGTACTGAAGGCCGTGCATGGCAGCGAGCCCGACCTCGAACAGAACCTGGCCAGCTTTTTCGAACAGGATTATCCGGAATTCGAAATTCTTTTCTGTGCGCGGCAAGAAAGCGACCTGGGCCTGGCCGCGGCGAGGCGGGTGATGGCACAGTATCCGCACGTGAAAGCGCGCACTTTGACTTGCGGTGAACCACCTTGGCCAAATGCGCGGACATTCTCTCTCGAAGTGATGCGCCGCGAAGCACAGCATCAGATCCTGGTGACGGCGGACAGCGATGTACGCGTGACGCCGGAATATCTGCGTGCGGTGATCGATCCAATGCGAGATCCGCAGGTCGGAATGGTTACAAGTCTCTATCGCGGCTGCACAAGGCACGGATTGTGGGCGCGGCTAGAAGCAATGGGAATGAGCGTGGAGATGACCTCGGGCGTGCTGGTGGCCAACATGCTTGAAGGGATGAAGTTCGCGCTCGGTCCTTCCATGGTGATGCGCCAAAGCACCGTGGCCAAGATCGGCGGCTACGAAAAGGTGGCGCAGTATTACGCCGACGACTTTGTGCTGGGCAATTGGACTGCTGCGGCCGGAGAGATTGTGGTGTTATCGAACTATGTTGTCGAACACCACGTGCTGAACGCCGCGTTCAAGAGCAGCGTTGCGCACCAGCAGGGATGGGCAACGAGCACGCGTTTTTCGCGGCCGATGGGACACCTGGGCGAGGTGCTGACCTACGCGGTTCCCTTTGGATTGCTGGCCTGGATTGGGCTGACGCTAGGTGGGTACTGGGCTTGGGGAGCAGGACTGCTGGCGTTCACGATCCTGGATCGAGTGCTGTTGTGTCTGCTGGTCGCCGGCATGGTGGTCGATGACCGGGTTGCGATGCGGATGGCATGGCTCTACCCGTTGCGCGACTTGATGGGATTCATTTTCTGGGTAAGGAGCTACTTAGCCACCAGACGGCTGCGCTATCGAGGCGATCCGTACGAGTTGCTGCCCGAGGGGCGATTGCGCAAATTAACGGAGTAGCAAGTGGACCCGCTATGGCTTGCGTATTGCCGGAGGGCGCGGCACGGCGGCCGGCTTGCGGATGGGTACGATGGCGCCGGACGTGCCCGGCGCGGCATGCTGGAAGCGGGCGAGCATCTCGGTGCGCACGTACTCTACGAAGCTTTGCATCTGGCGGTTCATCTCTTCCATGCGCTCGCGCATCTGCAGGATGATTGCGATGCCCGCGATGTTGACGCCGAGGTCGCGAGCAAGGTTGAGGATGAACTCAAGGCGCTCCAAATCTTCATCGGTATAGAGGCGCGTGTTCCCTTCAGTGCGCGAGGGCTTGAGCAGGCCTTCGCGTTCATAGAGGCGCAGAGTCTGGGGATGGATTTCGTACATCTCGGCCACGGCCGAGATCATGTAGGCGCCTTTGGATTTGCGTTTTGTGGCCATCGTATTTTCTCCAATCAGCCTAGCCAATCCATCTACGGCCCATGATTGCTTCTGCGCGAATCTTACAGCTTGTCGAACAGCGTTTTGCGCGGATCGTCAGGATTGAGGCGGGCGAGTTCGCGCATAATCTCGCGACTACGCTCGTCGTTTAGATGAGGCACAGCAACCTCAACGGTGACGATTTCATCGCCGCGCTGGCCTGCATGCGACGCGCTCTCAACGCCACGCTCGCGCATGCGCAGCTTTTGCCCGCTCTGCGTGCCAGGCGGAATCTTCAATTGCGCGCGGCCTTCGATAGTGGGGACTTCGACCTTGGCGCCAAGAGCTGCTTCGGCAACGGTGATGGGGACAGTGATCTGAATGTCGTCGCCCGAGCGCGTGAAAACCGG
>CAZVYV010000369.1:0-3698 GCA_964630985.1 uncultured Occallatibacter sp. | reverse complement strand
CTGGCGGAGTACTGGGAAGAATTCGTGGCCACGTCGTTTGCGCTCCTTGCTGTGCGATCCGTTCGCAGATTGTGAGGCACAGGCTCCCAATCCGCAGAAAGTTCATACTCGTCGTGCTTCGAGCTCGGCACTGCCGCGCTCCGTCTTTAACGCGCGAAAAACGAAATCAATGTCCCGATCGCGATTGCCGGTGCATACGGCATCTTGCGCCGCAGCGGATTGCTCAAAACTGCTTCTCCGCGATCTTGCGCGCTGAAAACCAAATCACCCGTGTGTTGAAATAATTCCTTCAAAAATCCGCCCCATGCGGCCATCGCCAATGCCATCACTCCGCCTACAACGCCGGTCATCACCAGAGCCAGAATGAGTTGATATGGGCCGATCCAGGCTCCAATCGCGGCGCACAACTTCACATCGCCCGCGCCCATTCCGCCCATCCAGAAGAGAAACCCGTAAATCAGCAGCCCCAGACCCGCTCCGCTGAAACTCTGTTCCGCGCCGTGCCAGCCGTGCAGCACAACAGAAACCACGACTCCGCATCCAAAAAAAGGGAACACAAGCCAATTCGGAATTCGGCGGCTGCGAAGATCTGTGAAGGTCGCCACAGCAAGAACCACCACCGTGGGCCACCACGCAAACGAGTGCATTACGCCAGCTCCTTGGCCGAAGGCATTCCGAACCACCCCCTTCAGAGCAATTCCCGCGCCAAACTTGGAATGCCATGAAGCCATGTTGATTCAGAGAGATGAGTCCAAATCGGCCTACTCGGTGTGCACAGTTGTTTACGCAGGGCATCCTCCCCGCATCGGCGCGTTTACACTTGCGCCCCTCCGTCAAACGAAGCCCGTCACCCATGTAACCTATTGCAAAATCAGAAGATTGCGAGGAGGGTTACCAGCAGTCACCTACTTCCAATGTATGGAAAATGCGATTTTCTCCAACGGCCAAGGATGAGCAAAATCTCACCGCTCGTGCTCAATATGGGGCCTTTTAGCAGCTTTCCATTACCAAGGTTCCATCTTCGTAGCACGAAAGAGGAATGTTCCCTGCGGTTCCATTTGCCGATGATGAACTCACATCGCCCTAGTTTCTTTAGAACGGCGTCGTACTAACGGCGAAATGGTAGATCGCCCGCCAATGACTAAAATTGGACTTTTTTCGGAAGACCGCTCACTGCACCCTCTTCTTTCTTCTGCCCTTGGTAAGGACTTCGAGGTCCTGCTCCAGCCGGATGGAGATGGAACGGACGCTCTCGCGTCCACCCCAGCCTGCGATGTCATGATCCTCGACCTCTATTCCTCGCAGGACACGCTTCAAAGCCGCCTTGAATTCGCCAGGCGCATGATTGGCTCCAGCGTCCCGGCCATCCTGATGGCCGATGACAGCCTGCGTTCCACCGCCTTCGAACTCGTTCGTTCCGGGGCCTTCGGCTACTGTCGACGCCCGCCTTCGATTCGTGATCTCAAGACCATGCTTGTCCGGGCCTGCGAAACCTCCTCGCTGAAGCAACAGTTGCACAGCGTGCAGCAGCGCATCGAGGAACCAGGCAATTGTGACCGGATTATCGGATCGAACCCCGGTATGCAGCGCGTCTATCAATTAGTGCGCAGCGTCACCAATCTCAATGCCGCCGTCCTCGTCACCGGCGACAGTGGCACCGGCAAGGAACTTATCGCCCGCGCCATCCACAATCTCGGCAGTCGCGCCAACAAGCCTTTTGTGGCTGTTTCCTGTGGCGCCATCCCTGAAACCCTTATTGAAGCTGAGCTATTCGGCCATGAAAAAGGCGCCTTCACCGGTACCGTTGGCTCCCGCGAGGGCTACTTCGAGCAGGCCGCCGACGGCACTCTGTTCCTTGACGAGATCGGCGACCTCAGCGTTTTCACGCAAGTCAAGCTCCTCCGCGTCCTTCAGCAGATGGAATTCAGCCGCCTCGGCTCGAACAAGCTCATTCCCCTGCGCGCGCGCCTCATCTTCGCCACGCACCAGGACCTGGGTAAGTTGGTGGCTGAAGGCAAATTCCGTCAGGATCTCTTCTATCGTATAAACGTGATGCGCATCGATTCGCCGCAGCTCCAGGAGCGGTCCGAGGACATTCCCCTCATCGCAGGCCATTTCCTGCGCCACTACTCAAACGTCTTCCAGAAACCAATGGACTCGATCGAGCCGGCGGCGATGGAGATGCTTCAGGGTTACTCGTGGCCCGGAAACGTGCGCGAGCTTGAGAACGTGATGCAGCGCGCCATTATCCTCGCGCCCGGCCGCGTCGTTCGTGCCGAGGACCTAAACCTCAAGAATCACGAACCGGAAGAGGATGCCGCTGCCTTCGACCAGATCGTCGACATTGCGGATTACCAGCCGTCCGGCTCATTCGAGCGCCAGCTCCGCGATTACAAAATCAGGCTTGCCATTGCCGCAGTTCGCGAGAACAACGGAAACAAAACCCTGGCTGCGCGCAGCCTCTCCATCTCGCGAGCCTATCTCCATCGCCTCCTGCGCCTCGCGGAGAGCGATACTCTGCCCACGTCCGATCCTCTCTTTGAGGACCACAAACTGCGCGAGACAGTCACCGCCTGACCTTCGGGTTCCCTTCTGAAACTTCGAAGGAAGTCTGTGGCCTGCGGTTCATGCGCTGGCGTTCATCTCCATTGGCCTCGATTCACGCGAAATAATCGACCTGCCTGGCGCGCGTCTCTTCCAGATCCACCCCTCCGCCTGCGGTCTCGTCCCCAAGCGCGAAATCGTCCTCTTCGTTTTCCTCCGCCCCGGCGGCTTTTCTCCTGCTCCGCTGCTCTGCGCCGTCACCCGGCCTTGACGAAGGGTCGATATCGAAAATTGCAGGCGCACGCATCTCAGCCTGGGGTGCCCTTACGGCTGGCAATGCGCGAATTCCCGGAATGGGGGCGATCTCCATCATCACTTCCCGATTTCTGTCGCTGTACATCGGCAAGGGACGGAGAATCTTTAATCTTCTTGCTTCACTCTTGTCCGGTTTTCGGACACAAAACGTCTCATCGGCGAGCGCCGAGCCGCCTGAATCGCTGCGCGACCATTCAATTCCAACCGTGCAATTCACGCGACTTCATCGCGCGTTCCGGATGGTACGATTATTTCCATCCGTAAGGGAGGCCACCATCCATGAATGAAAATTCTGCGTCGGCAACGCTCACCAGTGAACAGATTTCGGGCATCACGCGCGAGAACAACTACGGCACGTGGCGCTTTCAGAAAACCTGGAAACCGCTGTACATCGCTGACGCCGAAGGCTGCTGGTTCGTCGATGGCGCAGGGAAGCGCTACCTCGATTTCAGCTCGCAGCTCATGTGCGTCAATCTCGGTCACAAGAATCCCCGCGTGGTTGAGGCCATCGCCGAGCAGGCCCGCGAACTTTGCTATGTCGCGCCAGGTTACGCGACCGATTCGCGCGCGCGCCTCAGCGCCAAGCTTCTCGAAGTTCTTCCTGAAGGCCTGACCAAATTCTTTTTCGCCACCAGCGGCACTGAGGCCAATGAAGCGGCCTTCAAAATCGCCCGCATGTACACGGGGAAAACCAAGATCATCTCGCGCTATCGTTCCTATCACGGTTCAACCATGGGCTCCATCGCGGCCACCGGCGATCCGCGTCGCTGGGCCATGGAGCCCGCCGGCAAAGGCGCAGGCGTCGCCTTCGCTCCGGAGACCAATTGCTACGACTGCCC
>CAZVYV010000368.1:0-3726 GCA_964630985.1 uncultured Occallatibacter sp. | reverse complement strand
TCGTAGCGATCGTAGGCGCGAACCGTAATAAGGTGCTCGCCTTCCGTGTGCGTGCCAGATTCTAGCGAGATCTGGAATTCGTAATGCTCGCTTTTAGAGTCGGAGATCTTCCCCGCCGGATCGATGGTCTGCCATGAGCCCGCGTCAATCGAATACTCGGCGTGCGCAATAGGCGAAGCCGCATCCAACGCATCGAAAGCGACGACGAACTTTCTTTCGCAATCTAACCCTGCGCAGGGGACTGGCTGCTCTGTCGCTTTGAGGTTTGTTACCACCGGCGGCGTGGTGTCAATCACGAATCGGTCGCTGACCTTTTCGCCCGCGAGGGCGTCGCCCGGCGAGTGCGAAGGCGCATCGGATGCGACGACTTTGATGCGGTAGCCGCCGTCGGGAATAAGCGTCGCGTCAAAGCTGTAGGCCTGGTCCTTGATCTTCTTTTTCAGCGGCCACCACGCGCTGTCGCCGTCGCCGCGCAAGAAGAGAGAGTAAGTCAGCGTATCGCCATCATCGTCATGCGCTGCCCAGCGAACCGTGACCGCGGTGCGATCCTTCGCGGCCTGTAGCGGCTGGCTTGAAGAGTTAGCGTCAAAGGTGATTGTCGAGCCCTGATTCGAAGCTGGGAACGTAATGCTCACATTCTGATTTTGTGAATAGTTTGCCTGCGGATTGATGCGCGCGCCCGGCACCACCACCAAATCGTCGACCACCGGCGCGGAATTTACTGGGAGATAGTTCACGCCAACGCTGCCCAACATGCCGCCCGCGTGCAGCACGGTCTTCCATTGCAAAAAGCGGCCCGGCGGCGAGGCCACGGAGCCATCCGTGAGCGGCTGCCAGTCGCTCCAGCCGCGAACGGGCTGCTCCACATTTCCGCTACGCGTCAGAATGTCGTACCCTGCCGAGCCCGGCTCAATCTCGACGCGGCCAAAGCGGGCAAAAGCTCCCGCATCGAAAACGTCACTCGCATACTCGTGCGTCTCCGCCGCGCCCAGCTCAAAAACTTTGCCGATGTTGCCCGTGCCGACGAATACGCTTCCCGCCTTCGGTCCAGCGGCCAGGGTCAGCCCCTGCTGCGCCTCCAAGTGCGCGATGTCAGCGTAACTGCCGTCGTCCTGAATACGAAAAATTTGCCCGCGATTGCCGCTGAGCACCAGCAGACCGTCGGGCCGTGCGGCGAGCGCGTAAACAATCGAATCCTTGCTCGACCAGAGCGAACGCGGCGCCTGGCCCTCGGTGAGAGCGAAGACCTCGGATCCTTCCGGCACGGACGCGCTGGCGTTGGCCGCCTGCACCGATTGCGGCTGCACCACGGTGATCGTAATGGAGGATGTCCCCTGCACCGGCAGCGGCGGCAGTGGATTGCGGCTCTTGTCTCCCACACAAGACGCATAGATGGTTCCATTCGCGCCGATGGCGATCGACGTAATCTCCCGCCGTGGGGCCTCGAAGAGCACGTATCCCTTGCCATTCGAATCGATGCGATAGACAAGGCCGGAGCCGTCGGATCCAGCGATCAGGTTGCCCTTCGCATCCCATGCCAGAGTGCGGATGTGCGCCTCGTCGCTTTTGAAGAACAGCTCAGGTGTCGCGCCGGGCCTGGATGGATCAACGCGATAAACCGCTCCGGGATTTCCCGTCGCAATGTAGAGGCGTCCGTTCGAATCGAACGTCATGCCCCAGATGTAGTGAGACTGGGAGCTGGGCGGCGAGGAAATATCTTTGGTCAAAAGATCTTTCGATCCGGAAGGTTCTTCAGGATTGGCCGCGTCGAAGATGACCGTCGCATTCGACTCATCTTGCTTTGTGGTTGCGTCGGGGTTGAGCTTGTAGACCTTCCCACCCGGAACAGTCGCGGCATAGAGCGCGCCGTCGGGACTGATGGCCAGCGCCTGGATGCTCATGTCACGCGTTTCGAAAAGCGTGACCGGCTTTTCTCCGGGCTTCTCGCCGAGGCGCAGGACGGTTGCCGGCGACCCCGTGCCGGCAAACACGGTTCCCTTTTTGTCGACTGCAATCGACCACACGTAGGTCGACGGGGTTGTCACAAATTCAGTGAGTCCTGGTCCTTGGCGCAGGTGTCCATCGCTCTCGATGGAAACTCCTGCGGGCGTTCCCTTTTCAAACTCCTCCATCTGCGACTGCTGCCAAAGATGCGTGCCCTGCGCGACCGCGCGAGCGCCGGCTAACGTCGCTCCGGCAGCAACAAAGGCCAAAAGCGCGATAAAAGTTGGTACGGACGGGGAGCGGTGAAAGACGCGGGAAGACGAAGACATTCTGCCGTTGAGTCTACTAGAGTTGCCCTTCTCAAATCGATCAAACGGCACGAGGGTAGTCGGTCGGCTTGAGAGTCCACGGGGTTGCGGACAGCGCTCGCCGAGCACACCCCTGCGAGACGCCAGGGGCTCTGGCAAGGCTCAGGCACTCAGGGTCACACCTGCGATGAAGGCGGGGCTGGGTGATCGCGTGCGGCCGATTGGAAGATTTAGTCGCCCGTCCGGGAAAGCGACTGGGCAGCCCTTGAAGATGGCAACAAACCGTGACTGACTCGATAGAGGTTCGTCGGCTCGCATATGTGGAAGGATTCATAGCGACCCAGTTCCCATTCATGCTGGGCCGTGGCTACTGTCGCCAAACACGCAGTGCAAATTGAGTCGTAAGCCCCGTTCGCGTTGCGTCGATGCGGGAAACTTGGTTTTGGCGATGTTGGCATTTTCAGACCCTCCTCTTTTGCCAAGACTCTCAGGAGGATATAGGCATTCATTTGGCTCGTCTGCGCAGTTTTGCTCAGCTTGAGAAACTAGCGCGCTCAATTCAAACCTGGAGTGGACCGCGCGGTCGAAGCCGCGGCTCTGGACAGACTCCGCAACCAAACGAAACCCTTGTGGAAAATGAGGGAGGAATCCCCACGCCTCCGTCCAGGAGGGCCGTGGAGCTCTGGGGAGCCGGCCAGCAATCGGCAGCCCAAAGTGCCTTATATGAGCCTCTTATCGTGAGCCAGGGCACAAATTCCACATAATGAATAAGTATTTTCACTGGATAAACGTTACTTTTGCACAACCTGCGTCCACCCCCCATCTTTCCCCTTTCGGGTCTTGCCAGTCGTATTTTCAGAAGACTAGTATCCGGTTTGTTTGGGGGGTCCGGAACCACGGACCAAAAGTCAGTCCTCCACTATGCATGCAGTTGTTCCCAAGTTCACAGAGCTTCATCAACCAGCGGCGCCTGACAGCCTTGGCGTACGCGGACGGAGTGTCTCGTCATGGCATGGTATGCCTACTGCATCGGTGAGAAACAAGCATTTCCAGCTTTAGCCCGCCATCGCAAGCCAGTCGCGATGGAGTCGGTTTTTGGAGTCAGTGGCAATCAGGTTTTCCTTTATCCCGCAAGCGATCTGGCAATCGTCGTGAGCGAGCACAACCCACAGGAGAGCTTTAGCCAACGATCGGGCGTCGACCACGCACGTGTGATCGCGGATTGCTTTCAGCACTCCACCGTACTTCCCTTCCGTTTTGGCACCGTCTTCAACGACGATGAGTCGCTCCGTAAGTCCATTCGCAGCAATCAGCGCCAATTCCAAAACAACATCGACAAACTGCACGGCAAAACGGAGATGCACTTGAAGATCTTTGTCGACGATTGCTGCGGGCGCGAAGTTGAAAAACGTTTGAGCGGCGAGGGTGTTGGGCGCGAATACTTAAGCAATCTTCGAGAGAATGCTTCCCGGGC
>CAZVYV010000367.1:0-3729 GCA_964630985.1 uncultured Occallatibacter sp. | reverse complement strand
TGCGGCCATCGAGGGCGTCAAATGGAATGGCGAACAGAATGGCAATGGCCGCCCAGTCCAAATGCGCATGCGCCTGCCCGCTTCCGTCGAGAGCCGCGATGGTCTGAGTGACGGAGAAGTAACCGGCTCCGAGGCTCCCGGCGGTGAAAAATGAAGGGAGCAGATACATGCCTCGGCGCAATCGCGGATGAGGCTTTCCTTTTGCCCGTTGAAAATCAAAGGTGCTCACGAGCTCTCTCCCAGCGGCATGGAGGCCAGCACACTCGCGCCGCCCTTGACGCGCTCTCCGACTTTCACCTTCAACACTGCGCTTGATGGAATAACGACATCGACCCTGGAGCCGAACTTGATGAGTCCCACTCGCTGTCCACGCTCCACCGATTGCCCTTCATTGCAGCGAAAGACAATGCGTCGCGCTAGGAGCCCGGCAATCTGCTTGAAGGTGACTTCATATCCCCCGTCCGGACCCTGGCCGCGAACGGTGACAGTATTTTGTTCATTGCGCTCGGCCGAAGCAGGGTTCATGGCGTTGAGGAATTGCCCCTTCTGATAGCGCACGCGGCTCAGGACGCCGCCGATGGGGGCGCGGTTCACATGGACATCAAAGACACTCAGGAAGATGCTGATCCGCTGCCTGGAGCCTTCGGGGGTCGAAATGGAAGTGGTTTCAGTAACGAGGCCGTCACCGGGCGAAACGATCAAGCCGTCGCCGGCTGGAACTGTGCGTTGAGGATCGCGGAAGAACCACAGGAAAAACGCAGCCAGCAGGACCGGCGCTACGCTCCAGATCCACTCTCCTGTAATCCACTTGAGCGCGCCAGCCACCGCCAGCAAGCTCAACCCGTAGATGTAACCGTCGCGAACCATCGTTCCCAACGATTATACGGTGGTTAAGGAGATGAACCCATTGCACCAAGGGATCACTTAGGCACAAACGAACCGATCACAGTACCAGGCGGAGCCGCGTGGCAAGTGAGCCGCAAAAGCCTAATCCCTCGGAGTTTACGCCACAGCAGGAATGCGGCGCTCGAGGGCGAAAATCAGATCCTTGGCGTGCAGCTTGAGCTTCTTCAAGCGCACTTCTTCAAGTTGTTCGTCTTCGGAAAGGTATGGCTTTTGAAGCAACTCTTCCAAACGCTGAGCGTAGCGGCGATGTTCTGCGTGCAGGCGATCGATCTCTTCGCCCAGCATGGAACCTTGTACTTCGTCCATCAAGCACCTCCGGTTCGGCGATTTGGTTAAACAGTACCTTGCCGCCGTTTTTCTTAGAACATTTACATATATCGCCGTTTTGGGTGAATCGGCAAGTCAGAAATTCGCGAAAGGTAACCACGGCCTGTGAATATCACGGCGGATGATGCCGGATCGCTCGTTGATCGTGGCTCAGGCGAGCTGAAGGCGCATGAGCACCGCATCTTCAATGGGGTCAACGTAGTAAGCCGGTCGAACCCCGGTTTGGCCGAAGCCGGCGGAGCGGTAAAAGGCCAGCGCGGAGTGGTTAGACGCTCGGACCTCGAGGACGAGCTCAAGCACGCCTGAGCTAAGAAGATCGTGGACCAAACGGTCGAATAGCATGCGTCCCATGCCTTGCCGCTGGCTCCCTGTGGATACGGCAATCAACTCAAGTTCCGCCTGGGGAGGCAAGAGGCTGGCCACTGTAAAGCCCTGAACACTCCCAGAGCCGACCACAACCAGCGCGATGCGGCTGGGTATCGATTCGGAGTTCGATGCATCCAGATAGGCCGATTCCGGCCAGTGAGGCGCCTCCGGCAAACTGGCGGCAACCTCCATCACCTGGGGTATGTCAGCAGCCGTCATCTGCCGGATCAAGATGTTTTTCGCGAAGGACTCCATGCACTCTATCGTCCTCTCCCTAAAGCTCGCAGCACAATTACCAGTCATCCTGCGCGGAGTCCGCCGCGGCGGACGCAGTCGAAGGACCTGCATTTCGGGCTTCGACTTATGGAGCGAATTTCGGCGACATCCCCTAAGACCTCGCCGCGACCGGTTTGGCCTCGACTTCGGTGCCGAAGATCTCGGCATCCGAGCGGCGAAGATAGTGGCCATCAAGCACAGCCAGGTCAACAACGGCGCCAGCGATCAGGCGAGCCTCGCCGAGACGCAACGCGTCCGCCGCTATCGGCGGAGGTGTTGCGACGACCTGGGCCTTCGGCCACGCCTCGGCCAGAATCGCCGCTGCCTCATCATCGCAAACGGCTACCCGTACCGGCGCGGGATCGATCGCTGCGAGTTCACGAGGGCCGGCGAGAAGCTCAACCGGCTTGGAGTCGATTCGCTCCAGCCTCAGGAAGACCTCGCCGCGATGAGCGTTGAGCGCGGAGGACGGAACACCGGATTTGCGCGAAAGCACTTCAAGCCGCGAAAGTGCGACGACCGGAATCTCCGTTCCTTCGGCCAGGCCTTTTACGGCGCTCAGGCCTACGCGCACGCCGGTAAAGCTCCCCGGCCCATTCGTGACGATGATTCCGCCGAGTTCCTTGAGCTCAACTCCCGCCGATTGCAGCAACTCGGCTACTGCGGCGACCAGCGTGGCCGAGTACGTTCGCCCAGCCAGCTCAGTTTGTCCAAGAATCTCAACGTCTCGCCCCGCCAGGCGGGCTAGCGCGACTGAACCCGTCGGACCGCAGGTATCGATGGCAAGAATCGGCTGTCCAAAGGACACATGGCCTCCTCAGACGGCGGCAAGCGCCTGATCGAGGTCGGCGATCAGGTCGTCCTTGTCCTCGATGCCGATCGAGAGCCGGATCCGTCCTTCGTTGATCCCCATCGACCGGCGCACTTCCTCGCTCACCGATCCGTGCGTGGTGGTGGCCGAGTGTGACGCAAGCGACTCGACCCCGCCCAGCGATTCCGCGTTGATGAAGATCTCGATCGCCTTGAGGAAACGCGCAGCCTCCTCGCGCGACCTGAGTTCGAAACTCATCATGGATCCAAAGCCCTTCTGCTGCTTAACCGCAAGATCGTATTGCGGGTGCGTCTTCAGTCCGGGGTACGCCAGCTTCGTCACCTTCTTGTTGGTGGAGAGGAACTCCGCCACCGCACGGCCGTTCGCCTCATGCTGCTGGATCCGCAGCGGCAGAGTCTTGATGCCGCGCAGCACCAGGAAACATTCGAAGGGAGACATTACGCCCCCAGCCGCCTTCTGGACCAGCAGAAAGCGCTCCTTGTGCTCGGGCTTTGACCCGATCAGCGCGCCGCCAAGACCGTCGGAGTGGCCGTTGAGGTACTTCGTAGTCGAGTGCATCACGATGTCGGCGCCGAGCTCGAGCGGGCGTTGCAGCGCGGGAGACAGGAAGGTGTTGTCCACGCTTACTTCCACACCGCGAGCATGCGCAATCTTCGCCACGCCGGCAATATCCGTCAGCACCATCAGCGGATTGCTGGGCGTTTCAATGTGCACGAGCTTGGTGTTCGGCTTGATCGCCGCTTCGACCGCCGCGAGATCGCTCGTGTCCACGTATTCGATTTGAATGCCATAGCCGCTCACGATTTGATCGAAGAGACGGACCGTTCCTGCATATACGTCGCGTGAGCAGACGATGTGGTCGCCCGCGCGAAGCATCGCCACCAGGGCGGAGATGGCGGCCATTCCGGTGGTGAACGCATGCGCGCTTGAACCGCCCTCCAGCGTGGCCAACGCCGATTCCAGCCGATCGCGCGTGGGGTTACCGGCGCGCGAGTAGTCCCAGCCGCGATCGCTGCCGATAC
>CAZVYV010000366.1:0-3731 GCA_964630985.1 uncultured Occallatibacter sp. | reverse complement strand
AGTCGCGAGTGGGCGGATTCGACGCCGACAAATCTCCGGTCATTCAAGTTCAGGGTCTCAGCAAGACTTACCAGACGGCGCGTGGCGCGCTGCATTTGTTCCAGAATCTCAACCTCGAAGTGAAGGCCGGGGAAATCGTAGCGATTGTCGGCCAATCGGGTGCAGGAAAGAGCACGCTTTTACACATTTTAGGCGCGCTTGATGCGCCCTCAACGGGGACTGTATACTGCGCCTCAACCAACGTGGCAAAGTTGAGCGCGAAAGAGGCGGCAGCTTTTCGAAATCGCGAGATTGGGTACGTTTGGCAGTTCCACTATCTGCTGCCGGAGTTCACGGCGCTGGAGAACGTGGCAATGCCGCTTCTGGCGCGAAACATGAGGAAAGTCGAAGCGCTTAAGACGGCCGAGAAGTGGTTGGGCGAGGTGGGATTGGAAGATCGAGGCGACCATCGGCCGGGTGAGCTTTCCGGGGGCGAGCAGCAGCGTGTAGCGCTGGCACGAGCGCTGGTTTGCGGTCCACGCATGTTGCTGGCCGATGAGCCGACTGGCGACTTGGACGGCGTGACGGCGGGACGGGTATTTGACCTGATTGAGCGCTTGCATGAGAGTCACGGACTGACGTCGATTGTGGTAACCCACAACATGGATTTGGCAGTGCGCTGTGGGCGGACGCTACGGCTGGAAAACGGAAGGCTGATCCAGGTCACAGACGCGTGGCCAAAAGGACCGCAAGCTGGACATATTCAGTAGAAAAAGCAGCATTTTTCGATCGTTTTGAGTCTTATTAAGTACGGGCCTGGAAAGGACTTTCTCCAGTTCAGGCTCGCAGAGGTCGGGGTGGGAGTCGGCGGGCGGAACGAGGGCCGGTTGACGCAGGGTTCGGTGGGAGCACGAGACCATCCAAAAGAGCTGTTCGGAGCACGGCGATTTATTTCAAGGGGCTCCGGCGGCGAAGCAACGGAAGGGTGAGCGCGGGTTGGGCCGAGGCCGGGAAACAACCGGACGGCTACTGCAAGCGGGCATCTAGATCAGGGAGCAAATCATGTTCGAACGGTATACGGAGAAGGCGCGGCGCGTGATCTTCTTCGCGCGATACGAGGCCAGCCAGTTCGGCTCGCCTTATATCGAGACCGAGCATTTACTGCTGGGGCTGCTACGCGAAGACAAGGCGTTAACCAACCGCTTCCTGCGTTCGCACGCCTCGGTGGAGTCGATCCGGAAGCAAATTGAAGCGCACACCACCATCCGCGAGAAGGTATCGACCAGCGTCGACCTGCCGCTTTCGAACGAGTGCAAGCGGGTGCTCGCCTATGCTGCGGAGGAAGCCGAGCGGCTGGGACACAAACACATTGGAACGGAACATTTGCTGCTGGGACTGCTGAGAGAAGAGAAGTGCTTTGCCTCGGAGATTCTGCAGGAGCGTGGCCTGAAGCTGACGCAGATTCGCGATGAGCTGGCGCGTGTCACGCAGGAGAAAGCGCCGCCGCAGCAGCGGCAACGTGAGTCAAGCCTGCTGGCGGAGTTCAGCCGCGACCTGACGCAGGCGGCTATGGACGGGCAACTCGATCCGCTCGTAGGGCGCGAAAGCGAGTTGGAGCGCTCGATACAGATTCTGTGCCGGCGCACCAAGAACAACCCGGTGCTGATTGGCGAACCGGGCGTGGGCAAGACAGCAATCGTCGAGGGCCTTGCGCAGAAGATAGCCGACGGCGAAGTGCCGAGCTTTCTGGCCGACAAGCGCGTGCTGGCACTGGACCTGTCGCTGATCGTGGCAGGCACCAAGTACCGTGGTCAATTCGAGGAGCGGCTGAAGACCATCATGAAAGAGCTGATGGAGAGCCAGAACTCGATTGTATTCATCGACGAGCTGCACACGCTGGTAGGCGCGGGTTCGGCGGAGGGGTCGCTGGATGCAGCGAACATCTTGAAGCCGGCTCTATCGCGCGGCGAAATTCAGTGCATCGGAGCGACGACTCCAGCGGAGTACCGCAAGTCGATCGAGAAGGATCGCTCATTGGAGCGGCGCTTCCAGGCCGTGAAGGTGCCACCTCCAAACGAGGCTGAGGCGATCAAGATCATCATGGGCATCAAGGATCGCTACGAGAAGTTTCATGCGGTTAGCTATACCGATGCCGCGGTGGAATTCGCTGTGTCGCACTCGAGCCGTTACATTCCCGACCGGTTCCTGCCCGATAAGGCCATCGATTTGATCGATGAAGCGGGAGCGCGCGTGAAGCTGCGCCAGACCTCGCTGCCGGAAGAGATCACCGAAGTGCAGAAGCGGATCAAGTTCATCGTGCACCGCATGGACTCGGCGATTGCCAATCACGAATTCGAGAAAGCGCGCTTCTACTCCGACGAGGAGCGCAAGGAGCGCGAGAACCTGCGCGCACTGCGCGACAAGTACCACCTCGACGATTCGGCGGCAGGAATTGTGGGCCGCGAAGACATTGAGGACGTGGTGAGCCGCTGGACGGGCGTGCCCGTGACCAGCATCAAGGAAGAGGAGACGCAGAAACTGCTCCGCGTTGAGGAAGAGCTGCACAAGCGCGTGATCTCGCAGGAAAAGGCGATTTCGGCGCTGGCTCGCGCGATCCGGCGGTCAAGAGCGGGATTGAAGTCTCCGCAACGGCCGATTGGAAGCTTTTTGTTCCTCGGACCAACTGGCGTGGGCAAGACGGAGATGGCGCGCACGCTGGCCAACTTCCTCTTCGGGTCAGACAAGGCGCTGATCCGGTTCGACATGTCGGAGTTCATGGAGAAGCATTCGGTGTCGAAGCTGATCGGCTCGCCTCCGGGGTACGTGGGCTACGAGGAGGGCGGACAGTTGACCGAGCGAGTCAAGCGCTCGCCATACTCGGTGGTGCTGCTGGACGAAATCGAGAAGGCGCACCCCGATGTGTTCAACATTCTATTGCAGGTATTTGAGGATGGCCAATTGACCGACGGCCTGGGCAATACCGTCGACTTCAAGAACACCATTGTCATCATGACGTCGAACATCGGCGCCAAGTACCTGGTGAAGGAGAAGAAGTCGCTTGGCTTCCACAGCGATGGTGAAGACCAGATTAACGAAACTGTCGAAAAGAATGTCATGGCTGAGGTAAAGAAGGCGTTCAACCCTGAATTCCTCAACCGCCTCGACGAAACCATCCTCTTCCAATCGCTCACGGACGGCGACCTGATCCAGATTGTGGAGCTGCTGGTGCAGCAACTGAACATCAACCTGGCGCAGAAGTCGATAACGATTTCAGTGAACGACGACGCCAAGAAGTGGATTCTCGACAAGACGCTGGTTGACCGTAGCTACGGCGCTCGTCCGTTGCGGCGCGCGTTGCAGCGGTACATCGAAGATCCACTGTCAGAGGCACTGATCGCAGGTCAGATTCAGGATCGTCCGGCGTTCCTCGAGGTCTATCTGGACCAAAACCAACTGTTCTATCGGCCGGTGAGTGCGGACGAAACCGCAACCGAGGAAAAGGCGGCCGGAGTGCTGCTCTTCAGCAACTGATCTCCTTCAAGACCAGAAGAAAAAGCCCTCGGCAAATCTGCCGGGGGCTTTGTTTTTACGCGACGTCCCGCCAGAAGTTGACTACACCGGAATTGAGAATCGCTGAGTGTTATACTGCCCATCACGAGGGGTCTCACGATGACTCAAGGCTGGCATCGGCGCGGATGGGCTCTGATTGCGGTAATTGCAATCATGGCAGCTTTGGCTCTGCTGTTGATCCC
>CAZVYV010000365.1:0-3734 GCA_964630985.1 uncultured Occallatibacter sp. | reverse complement strand
TTGGTGAGCGTCACCTGCTGCGGCGCGCTCGTCGTCTGCGTCTGCTGCGGACCGAACGCGACCATGGTTGCCGAAATCGTCGCCACCGGCGCGGCCCCACTCAGCGCGATCGCCTGTGCAGCGTAAGCCGGACCCGCCGCATTCAGATTGTTGTCGGTTAGCGCCAGCGTGCCGTTGACTGTCCCGGTCGCCGCAGGCTGGAAACTGATCGGCAGAACACACGTTGCTCCCGCCGTCAGTGTCCCCGGCTGTGCAGCGCCAGCCATCACCACAGGGCATGCCGAGGCCGCGCTGCCGTTGAGCGAGAAGTTCGCAGAAATTTCCGGATTGGCGCCTGTGACCGGCGCAGGAATCGTCAGCGCTGCGTTGCCCACATTCTGGATCGTGATGATCTGCGGGCTGTCACTGCTCACGGTGCCCGCAGCCGTGGCCGCAAAGTTGATCGCCGGTGGCTGTCCGCGCTCCACTTCCACCACGCGATTGTTCAAGGAGTCCGCGATGAAAAGATCGCCTGCCGCGTCCAGGCCAATGCCGATAGGATCGTCGATGGCCACGCCATTCACTGCAGGCGTGATCGCGGTTGCCGCGCCCCCGCCCGCAGGCACTTCGACCACGCGATTGATGGCGTCGGCAATGAATAAATCGCCCGCCGCGTCCACCGCAACGCCATAGGGAAAGTGCAGGCTCTGCCCGTTTACGCTTGGATCAATCGCCGTCGTTGCGCCACCATTCGCCGCAATCTCCACCACGCGATTGGCGAAGAGATCCGCGATGAACAGATCTCCAGCGGTGTCCAGCGCCAGCGTCACCGGGTACGACAGCTTCTCGCCGTCCACGAGCGGGTCGATTGCCACAGCCGCTCCGCCGCCCGCTGGAACTTCCACGACGCGCCCATTGTCCACATCCGCGATGTACAGGTCGCCCGCTCCGTCGATCACCATACCGCACGGATAATGCAGTCCGATTCCATTCACGATCGGATTGAAGACGGTCACCGCGCCGCCATTCACAGGCACTTCCACGACAAAGTTGCGGTCGAGGTCAGAGATGTACAAATTGCCCGCGCCGTCCACGGCCACGCCGCCGGGATGCACGAATCCCTCTCCGCCTACGATCGGATCGATTGCAACCGGAGCCGCATTGCCCGCCGGCAGCTCCACCACGCGGGAGTTGTCCTGGTCGGTGATGTACAGATTTCCTTTGCCGTCCACCACGGCGTCGAAGGGATCCTTGAACGCGATGCCGTTGGCCATTGGCGCGAACGCGATGGCCGTCCCTGGGCCGAACGCAAGCTGCGGACCAACGCCATTTCCTTCCAGCAACGCGCTGGCAATCACGTTCCCCGAACCATCCAGCATCAGCGCCGCACCGTACCGCTCTCCTGCGTACGCTGGTTTGAACTCAATCTGAACCGTGCAGGTCTGTTCTGCCGCGTAGTTGGTTCCCGCCGCGCAGCTTCCTCCTCCGCCGTTCGTAAAGTCCAATCCTGCCGCGCCCTGTGTCAGCACCGCAATGCTGCCGAGCGTTGCCGCCGCCGGAATGGTCACCGTCACCGTCGAGGTCGCGCCGGCGCCAACATTCACCGCGCCGAAGTTCGTTTGCGCTCCAACTGTCGCCGCGGCAATCGCGAGCCACGCCGCGCCTGCCGCAATCGGCCGCAAGAACCTGCGCGCGCAGAGAATCGTTTGAGTCATTGTGAGCCAATCACGCCGGAATGAAGGGAAGAAGGCGTATCGCTCATTATGCTTGCGGCTCGATTCAACGCGCAAGCGGCACTCGCGGGCATGCGAGCTGCATGTCGGCGGACCCTCACAGCGCGGCCAGAAAGTTCTGCAGGTCCACAAGTTGCTGCGGATTCAGGTTCATCTGAAAGCGTGTGCTATAAAACTGAGCGACCTGCCCAAGGTTCGCCGCCGAGCCATTATGAAAGTAAGGGCCCCTTGCCGCCAGCCCGCGCAGGCCCGGCACTTTTATGCGATTCACATCCGCGCATTGTCCTGTGGTGAGCGCCACTCCGGGATCGGTTGTCACGTAAACCACTGCGTTACCGCCGGCATTTGTGCAGCCGCTGATCTGGTACACGGGCAAACTTGGCATGGCGAGCGATTGCAGACCGCCAATGATGTTCGAGTCCGTTTCACTCGCGATCAAATGACTCGTGCCAATGTCCATTGCCAACGGCAACGAATGCGTTCCGATGTTCGGCGCGTCATGGCAGGTTCCGCAGGTTCCTACGATCACCGCCGGGCTGCCCAGCGCAGGATTGTCATTCAACCCGTGCACGTCCGTGATCTGCATTGGCGCGGTGTTGAAGATGTCTTCGCCCCGCGCAATGCTCGCCTGCGCCGGATTTGCGCTCCCCTCCCACGCCTGGAACAGGGTAAACACAACTTTGTTGAAGGTTGCGCCCGTGGGGTCCTGGCCGAATGCGTCGTTGATCCCCGGATAGTAATTTTGCGACGCCAACGCGGCTGCTCCGCCCCCCACACCAACTGTCGTCCCGCTGCCAGTCAACGATCCCGCTTGCGTATCCGTGGCCTCTGCGGTGAACAGACCCTCTTCAAACGCTACCAATTCGCTCAACTGCGCTGGGGTCGGGGCTGCGCTGCCCTGCTCATGTGTCGCGATGGCATTCGCCGCCTGTGTGCTCAGGTCCGATTCCAGATTCGCGCTCAATGTTCCGGTCGCGTTCAGCGGCGCAGCCGTGAAGCGTGCATCCCACATCACCTGGCTCAGGACCGTAAGGCTTGTGGAAGGCAGCGGACGGCGGTACACCGAATACGTTGTCTGCCCCGTCGACGCATTGGTCATCGCGGCGCAACTATACGGATCCTGTGCCACAGCGATTGTGAATTGCGCTCCCGCGGGCAGCGCTTCGGCGATGCGAATCAATCCGTTATTCAGCATCAAACTGTGGCCGGCGCTGTCGCCCGTGGCTGCCGTCGGGCAATTCGCTCCATCGACGGCAAGGAATAGAGGATCGCTTCCGTTGCTCGTCGTAAACAGAGCCTGCACATTCGCGGCGCTCAATCCCATCCCCTGGCTCAACTGGTGGCAACTGCCACAGCTCCGCGCATTCGTTCCCAGCGTCTTAAAGAAGATCCCGTTCGGATCGATGCTTCCGGTCGCCGAGTACGTTGACTCCGTTCCGCTCGGCGATGGATACGGCTGAAGGTTTGGAATCAGATTCGGCGGAGGCGGGTTTATTACCGTTGTCGTCGTGCCGCCCCCGCCGCATCCCTCCAGCACGGACCCCGTCGCAACGACGAGCAGGATTCCCGCGGCGGCCAGCAAACACGCACGTTGTTTCGCGATCGTCAATCAGCCTCCACGCTTCTTGTGGGGTTGGGGAAACCCAGAGGGATCCTATCTCTATGCTAAGAACACTACTCGACCGAGGATATCTAACAGGATAGACGCGCTTTGTTCAGGTTGGGAAGACAGGATAAGGCATTCGACATTCGTTTTGAAGGCCGGCTTCGATTAGACGTGCACTCAATTCCGTGTCTTAGCACGCACCCACAAGACCAGGAAGAACGGCAGCGTCACAATCAATACCAGCACGCCTGCGGGAAGTCCGACATAGAGGTAGGTGTCCACATAACTCACCGAGTGGCCGCCCAGAACGTTCCATCCTAGAAGCGCGAAGATCGACACGCACGTTGTTGCGAAAAACGTAAGGAACGCCGACGCTAAGGCAAGCAGAAGACTCTGGAACAAGCTGAACCCCTCCA
>CAZVYV010000364.1:0-3752 GCA_964630985.1 uncultured Occallatibacter sp. | reverse complement strand
CTCGATGAAAAAGGCGAATCCCTCATCACTCGGTACGCCTGGCGCTTCGGCTACGTCCACGCGCCCATTCGCCGCGTTCCCATCTCCACTGGCCTCGTCGGCGCCGCTGTCCGTGAGTGGCGTCCCATCAACGTACCCGATGTCGCGAAAGACCCGCGCTATCTTCCGATGAATCCCGAGACCCGCTCGGAGCTCATCGTACCGCTGTTCTACAAAGGCCGCGTCATCGGCGTCCTCGATCTCGAACACACGCGTCCCAATTTCTTTAATGAAGAACACGAGCGCATGTTGACCACGCTCGCCTCGCAGATCGCCATCGCCATCGAAAACGCCCGCCTTTATCAGGCCGTCCACCGGCAGGAGCGTCAGCTCGAAAAAGACATCACCATGGCTCGCGAGGTGCAGCTCCGTCTGCTCCCGACTGACGCGCAGTCGCATCCCCACGCCGACATGGCCGTCCGTTTTCTGCCCGCGCGCACCATCGGCGGCGACCTGTATGACTTCCTCGACTACGGTCCCAACCGTACCGCCATCGTTCTCGGCGACGTGAGCGGAAAGGCCGCGCCCGCCGCGCTCTTCGCCGCGCTCGTCAGCGGCATCATGCGGGCCGCCGCCGCGCAGCAGCCTGAGCCGGCTGCGATGCTCGCCCTTCTCAATGACGCTCTTCAGGAACGCAAGCTCGATTCGCAATACGTCACAATGCTCTTTGCGCTCTGGAACGACGAGAATCAGACCCTTCAGGTCGCGAACTCCGGCGCCATACAGCCAGTCGTCTGCCGCGCGGGACAGTCGCTTCCCGTCCGCGCCGAGGGCTTTCCCCTGGGCATGTTCCCCAACGTCACCTACGAGGAATTCAGCGTGGCCACTCAGCCCGGCGATGCCATCGTGTTCATCTCCGACGGAATTCTCGACGCCGAAAACGACAAGGAAGAGATGTATGGAGAAGATCGTCTCGCCGGCCTTCTCTGCGACAGCCGCGAACTTCCGGCCGCTGAAATCGCCGAGACCATCCTTGCCGACGTCACGCGCTTCCAGGGCGGCAAAGACCGTTTCGACGACGAAACGATCATCGTGCTCCGCGTCCGCTGACACGACCTCACTGGAAACCGAAAGCTGGGTGCCCCTGGTCCCTCGCACTTGGGGACCAGGGATCCACCGCCAAAGAATTAATGGATGATCACCACGTTCATGCTCCAAGGCGCCAGCGACAAAGTCAGCGGCAGTGCTTGAGCGCCAAGATTGGTCGTCACAGGCGGAGCCCAGGTGTTGGTCGTTGCCGGGTTTGACATGTCGTAGATTGCCTTGTCGTAGGTCTCCACCGTCACGCCAGTCGAAGAAGACAATCCCGACAGCGTCACCGTGACCGGCGCGTTGGAATTCTCGTTCAGGTTGAACAACACCAGCGCCGTCCCGCCGCCGCTCGCTGTTGCGGCGTAAGCGCGCACATTCGGCGTATCGCCAGTCACGCCTGCAGTCAGCACGGATTCCCCGGTGACGGCGACTTTGCTGAACAGCTGATAGGCGATCGCCGTCGGAGATAGCGTGCCGATTGCGCCCGCATTCGGGCAAGTGCTATCGGCAGAGCCATCGGAGAAGATATTGTAGGCTCCGAAACTTTGCCATCCATAAAGCGACGAACTGTTGTTCCCGCTGCTCCCGTTGCAATTGCCGAACCCAATCCACCAGGTCGCGCGCGACACTCCATCGTTCATCATTTCGCCCAGCAACTGGCCGGCATATAACCCCTGCGTGATCGACCAAGTCTGCTTACCGGGGTTGGAGGAAACTGAACCCATCTCGCCCACATAGATGGGCGTGCCAGACTTTCCGGCCGTCGCCAACTCCGACTTGATGGTGTTGATTCCAGTGGTAATCGCTTGCGCCGCAGAATGAACCAGGTAGGTGTCGCTTTCGCTCCCCGGGTTCTGCGGATAGAAATGGTATTCCACGAAATCGTAGGGCGCGTTCGCGAGCACGATCGGATCCCAATTATTCGTCTCATCGTCGGCTGAAGTCCCTCCCGCGTCAACATCAACGCCCACCAGCGTGCTCGAGGAAGCGGCTTTAACGAGCGCGTAGAAGCCGCTCGTTCCCGCTACGGCAGCAGCGTAGGTCGTGGGATCGTTCTTCACCGTGTGATTGTCCGTCTCCCAGTGCCCGTACTCTTCGTTGCCAACAGTCACATGACTAACCGTGCCCCCGTTCGCGTAGGCGTACTTTACCCAGTTAGCCGCTTCGCTTGGACTGCCTCCGACGGTGCAGGTTGGGTCCGTGCCATAGTCGGCCGTCAGCGCTACATCGAATCCAGAGGGAAGGTTGGTAAACGCGGGACTTGGAAATTCGAGGTCGTTAATGAAGTTCAGATAGTTGGTGTTCGGATCCTGATATCCGCCGCCGCAGATCGAAGGCGTGGGCGCTACGCCGTTCGCAGGGTTACTTGTGTTGGTGCTGTTCCAGTGGTAAACGTCCGACGTCGACCCGCCCGGCCAGCGGAGTGCCACAAAGCCCGTGTTCTCAAATGCGGTCAGGATCGGCGAATTGCTCGCTGTATACGATCCGCCGTTCGTAAAGTCGTCCCATACGGCCATGTTGATCCCCATAAGCTGAGGGCTTATCGCCGGCCCGCTGCTCGACTCATTCACCGACACCGCGCTCAGGATAAACACCGTCGTCGTCTGCGTAATCGCAGTTCCCAGCGTTGGAGTAACGGTGAGCGTGTAGATGGTCGTCGTCGTCGGGCTCACGCTTACAGGCGTTCCGCTGGTGACAGTCAGATTCCCAGGCGTGATCACGCCGGTGCCGTTCGCAAACACTGCGGTCAGGCTGGAGCTTGTTCCGGTCGCAATCGTCGCTGGGCTCGCTCCGAAACTCGTGATTGTCGGCGACGAAGCCACGGTCACAGTGACCGTCTGGGTCACCGCCGTCCCGCTGGTCGGAGTCACGGTGAGGGTATAGGTTGTTGTGGTCGCGGGGCTCACGCTCACCGCCACTCCGCTGGTGACCGGCAGATTGCCCGGTGTAATGACGCCCGTGCCGTTGACGAAATCAGCCAACAGGCTCGAGCTTGAGCCCGCGCCGATCGTTGCCGGAGTGGCGCTAAAGGTGGTGATCGCCGGCGCGCTGGCGTTATAGGTCACGGTTGTAATCTGGCTGATCGGCGCCCCGATGGGATTGGTGACCGTCAGAGTGTAATTCGTGGTCGCCGTCGGGGTGACAGTGATCGGTACTCCGCTGGTGACGGGAATGTTGCCCGGCGTGACCACACCAGTACCGTTCGCAAAGACGCCCGTCAAGCTCGCGCTCCCTCCCGGCCCGACAGTGCTCGGGCTGGCCACAAAGCTGGTGATCGTCGGTGCGGGATCTACCGTCAGAACCGTCATCGCCGTGATCGCTGCTCCTCCGCCGGAAGGAGTGACAGTCAAGGTGTAAGTTGTGGTCGTTGTTGGGTTCACGTTCACCGGTACCGTGCTGGTGACTGAGATGTTCCCTGGCGTAACGACGCCCGTGCCCCCCGCGAACACTGCCGTCAGGGTGGTGCCGGTTCCTCCTGCAGTGATCGTCGATGCGGCGGACGTGAAACTCGTGATCGTCGCAGCCGGATTTACCGTTACCGTTGCCTGCTGCGTGATCGCGGTTCCAGCCGGAGGAGTAACCGTGAGGGTATAAGTAGTCGTCGCCGCCGGGCTAACGCTCACCGGCGTTCCGCTGGTGACGGCCAGATTGCCCGGCGTGATCACACCTGTGCCGTTGGC
>CAZVYV010000363.1:0-3759 GCA_964630985.1 uncultured Occallatibacter sp. | reverse complement strand
GTTCCCGTGATACAGTTCCTGAGCACGCGCTCAGGGTCACGAGACGCGCACAGCAGAGCTAACATTCCGGGAGGCAGCGTGTCGGTCGAAGCATGGTTGTGTTTTTTTATTGGCGTGAGCTTTTTGTGGCTCATCGTTGCACGGTTATTCACCAGAGAGGCGCTCTGCTCTGAAGTGGGGAGAGCGGCTATGGAACGGATTACGGCCGCGATGAGGGAAGGGCGAGCATTTCTGCGGCGGCGCGCAAAGACCCTGGCAGCCGTGGCGGGGCTGTCGCTTCCGACCTTCGCCTGGGCGCAGTCCGAACCGGCTGGAGGCGAAGCCAATCTGAAGCTTCCGGATTTGTCGAGTGTGAGTTTCCTCGGCGTCAACGGACATGCCCTGCTGACCATCGGACTACTGTTCTGCGTCGGCGGCCTGTTGTTTGGCATGGCGATTTACGTGCAGCTGAAAAACCTGCCCGTTCATCGCACGATGCGCGACATATCCGAGTTGATCTACGAGACCTGCAAGACGTATCTGGTGACGCAGGGCAAGTTCATTCTTGTGCTCTGGGCATTTATCGCGGTCATTATCGCGTTGTACTTCGGGTACCTTGCGCCGGTGACCGGCAAACCGGTCGCGGTTACGCTGCCCATTATTTTATTGTTCAGCCTTGTTGGCATCGCAGGCAGCTACGGGGTGGCATGGTTCGGAATTCGCGTGAACACGTTCGCGAACTCGCGAACGGCATTCGCGGCATTGCGGGGCAAACCCTATCCATGTTTTGCGATTCCGCTGAAGTCTGGCATGAGCATCGGCATGTTGCTCATCTCGGTCGAGCTGCTCATCATGCTTTTCATCCTTTTGTTCGTCCCGCGCGATTATGCGGGCGCTTGCTTCATTGGCTTTGCGATTGGCGAATCTCTGGGGGCCGCGGCTCTGCGTATTGCCGGCGGTATTTTCACCAAGATCGCCGACATCGGCTCCGACCTGATGAAGATTGTCTTCAAGATCAAGGAAGACGATGCGCGCAACCCGGGCGTGATCGCGGACTGCACGGGTGACAACGCGGGCGACTCCGTGGGCCCGAGCGCCGACGGCTTTGAAACCTACGGTGTGACCGGAGTGGCGCTGATCGTGTTCATTCTGCTCGCGGTCAAGAATCCAACCACGCAGGTACAACTGCTGGTATGGATTTTCGTCATGCGCGTGTTCATGCTGCTCTCAAGCGCCGGGGCATACTTCCTGAACGGCGCGATCGCCCATGCGAAGTTCGCCAATTCGGATGAGATGGACTTCGAGACGCCGCTGACCTCGCTGGTGTGGATCACGTCCATCGTTTCCATCATCCTCACCTACGTGGTCTCGTTCGTCATGATCCCCACGCTCGGTGATGGAACGATCTGGTGGAAGCTGGCGTCCATCATCTCCTGCGGGACCCTGGCGGGCGCGCTCATCCCCGAACTGGTCAAAGTCTTCACCTCGACCAAATCGAGCCACGTGAAGGAAGTCGTGAAATCGGCACAGGAAGGCGGTGCTTCGCTCGGGATTCTGTCCGGATTCGTGGCGGGCAATTTTTCGGCCTACTGGCTTGGGCTTTGCATGGTCGCGCTGATGGGCATGGGCTATTACTTCAGCCGCGGCATACCGGATTTACAGCACGACCCGGCAGGATTGATGCTCGCTCCCGCCGTCTTCGCATTTGGCCTCGTCGCCTTTGGCTTCCTGGGCATGGGTCCGGTCACGATTGCGGTGGATTCCTACGGCCCGGTAACCGACAATGCGCAATCCGTCTACGAATTGTCGCTGATCGAAATTGTGCCCGGCATCGAAGCCGAGCTGAAGAAGGACTACAACATCGATGTGAAGTTCGAACGCGCCAAACACCTGCTGGAAGCCAATGACGGAGCCGGCAATACATTCAAGGCGACGGCCAAGCCGGTGCTGATCGGCACCGCCGTGGTGGGCGCAACCACGATGATTTTCTCGATCATCATGGCCCTCACGAGCGGACTGACGCACAACGTTCAGGATCTCTCTTTGCTGCACGCGCCCTTTCTGCTCGGGCTGATCACGGGCGGGGCAATGATCTATTGGTTCACGGGCGCTTCCACCCAGGCGGTCACCACCGGGGCTTACCGCGCGGTCGAGTTCATCAAGGCGAACATCAAACTCGAAGGCGTGGAGAAGGCATCGGTCAGCGACAGCAAGAAGGTGGTGGAAATCTGCACCAAGTACGCGCAGAAGGGGATGTTCAACATCTTTCTCGCCGTCTTCTTCGCTACGCTTGCGTTTGCTTTCTATGAGCCGTTTTTCTTTATCGGCTATCTGATCTCGATTGCGATCTTCGGCCTCTACCAGGCCATCTTCATGGCGGATGCCGGCGGCGCATGGGACAACGCGAAGAAGGTCGTCGAGGTTGACCTGAAACAGAAAGGGACGCCTCTGCACGACGCAACCGTGATTGGAGACACGGTGGGCGATCCGTTCAAAGACACTTCGTCGGTGGCCATGAATCCGGTGATCAAATTTACGACCTTGTTCGGATTACTGGCTGTCGAGCTTGCCGTAACGCTCAGCGCCAGCAAGCCGATTCTGGCGGAGGCCCTGGCGGTTGTTTTCTTCCTGATATCGGTGTTCTTCGTGCACCGGTCGTTCTACGGAATGAGGATCGAAACCAAGACGGGCAACTGATTTCGTCTGGGTAATGAGGAGACGCCGCCCCGAGACGGGCGGCGTTTTCTTTGCCAGGGTAACGGCCAGCCGACGCCGGCCCCCGATGGTAAGATCGTCTTACCATGCAGACCACGGTTTCCACCAAAGGCCAGGTCGTCCTTCCCGGACCCTTGCGCCGGAGTCTGGGCATTCGCGCCGGCGATCGGCTTGATGTCAGCGTCGAATCCGATAAGATCGTCCTCACTCCACGCCGCAAGCGGACACGTAAAGCGCGCATCGTCAAAGACCCCATCACCGGATTTTCTGTGATCGACGCCGGGCCCGGCGCACCGATCCTGACCCATAAACAGATTCGCGAGATGCTCGCCGACTTCCCATGATCTGGCTCCTCGATGTGAGCGCGTTGCTGGCATTCGGTTTCGCACAGCACCAGTTTCACAAGCCCGTGGCTGCCTGGGTGAGGAGTCAGCAATCGACTACGCTTGGCACCTGCCCCATCACGGAACTCGGCTTCGTACGAATTCTCTCCCAGACACAGGCGTATGGATTGTCCTTCAAAGAAGCTCGCATTCTGCTTCTCCGTTTGAAAACCAGGGAGCAGCTCGCCTTCTTCCCCGACGATCTTGACGTCTCGCAACTGCCCGACTGGGTGAAAACCTCCGCTCAGTCGACCGACGGCTACCTCGTTCAGCTGGCGCGGTCGCATGGCGCAACCCTCGCGACGCTGGACCGCAAAATCCCAGGCGCGTTCGTGATCCCGACTGCGTGACCGGCTCAACACGGCGCCTCGTCAGCCCGCACCGCCAGTCCCGCGTCGGCCTATGACGCTTCCTTGGTAACCTCAAAGCATGATCAAGGGCATCACCTTCCTTCGCGCGGTGCACTCTCCCGCTCACTTCGACGAGCTGGTGAGCTTCTTTTCCGCGCTGGGCTTTGAGCCAGGGCGCGGGTGGGACGAGCCTCCGCAAAGCCCGGGCACCGCGAGTCGAGGCCGGCCCTTCCTTGCGCCGCTCGGCAATCTCGAATTCGTCGACGGTGAGTCTCCGGCTCCAGGCGCCGATCTCCTCATCGAAGTCACGACCCTCGACGCGCTGCATCAGG
>CAZVYV010000362.1:0-3761 GCA_964630985.1 uncultured Occallatibacter sp. | reverse complement strand
GGTCAGTGGCGGAGGGCGGCGTAACACTCCCCTATAATCAAGAGCATGGCTGGGCGTCCACGCAAAGAGTTCGATCAAGCAATTGCAGACTACATTTGCGACAGGATCGCTTCTACGCCTCTCGGCATCGAAGATGTCATCGCTGGCCTCAAAGACCCTGATATAGTTCACGAGTACAAAAGCCGGGGCGAACTTCACTCTGATTTGGTGCTCGAAAACGCTCCAAGCCACAATGTTATTATTCGCTGGCGCATTGAAAACAAAGCATTTCGTGAACAATTGAAATGTGCGCGCGAAGAGCAAGCTGAGGTTCTTGGCGACCTGATGGTAAAGACGGCCTGTGAGCCGTTGATCGGCGTCGAGACCAAAACTGGAGGGAAGCAGGGCGACATCACAACCACGGGAGACAACGTGGAACGTTCGCGGTTGATTTGCTGGACGTTGCTCAAGCGCATGGGGCAACTCAATCCGAAGCGATATGGCACGAATCTCGTGCCTGATGGTGGAACTGACCGGCTGGCTGAACTCGTGACTGCTCTCCGAGGCTCCTGATGGCCCTCTGTCCGTTCAGCGAAAAGTCTCTCGCCTTCATCCGCCGCAATCCCAAAGACGACGCCTTTATCACGATCCTTGAGGGCGAGGTCCGATCAGCAAAGACCTGGACCATGATGGTCAAGCTGCTAGCGATGATCGCGGACGGCTACGAAGTGCCGGGTTTGCGGGTGATGTTCGGCCAAACCAAGCAGACGGTCTATGACAACGTGCTGATCGACCTGTTCAGCTTCCTCCAACCGACCGAATACCAGTTTCACAAGCAATCGGGCGAGCTGTGGCTGTTCGGCCAGGAATGGCGGGTTATCGGGGCCAAGGATGAGGGATCGGAGAAGTTTGTTCGCGGCAAGACTGTTGGTATTGCATACGGGGATGAGGCGACGCTGGTCCCAGCCAGTTTCATGCACATGCTTACTTCGCGCATGTCCGACGAACGAGCGCGCCTCTACCTGACCACGAACCCCGATACGCCGTATCACTATCTCAAGGTTGAATTCATTGATGACAAGGAGAAACGGGAAAAGCACTATGTTGAGACCATTCATTTCACGATGGACGACAATCTCAGCCTCACGCCTGAAGTTCGGCGGCGCTACGAGGAGATGTACACCGGGGTTTTCTATCTGCGCTTCATCAAAGGTTTGTGGGTCATTGCCGAGGGCGCAATCTACCGCGATAGCCTGGGGCCGCAGTGCGAGTACGATGATGCCTCACGGCCCGTGGCGCTGCTGACCAGCTACGCGGCGCGGTACATCGGGATCGATGATGGAACCGTGAATCCATTCGTGATGCTTGACGTATACGATGATGGGAAAACGCTCTGGCAGGAGCAAGAATTTTACTTTGACTCAGTGAAGCGAATGCGACAGTTGACAGATGAGGAAAAAGCTGAGGAGCTGGTCACCTTCATCGGCGAAAATAAACGCGGCCTGGTGGTCCTTGTCGATCCCAGCGCAGCGAGTCTCAAGGCCGCAATCGTAAAGAAAGGAATACAGGTCCGCGACGCGAAAAACGATGTAACCGAGGGCATTCGGCGCACCGCATCAGCCCTCAAGATGGGCCTCTACAAAATCCATAAAGCTAACAATCCAAATACAGTCAAGGAAAACGGAACCTATTCCTGGGCCAAGAAACCAGCGGATCGAGGAGTCGAGGAGCCAGTCAAGCAGAACGATCATTCCTGTGATGCTGAGCGCTACGTCATTAACACGATGATTCCGAAATGGCGGCTCGGTTAATGTATCCGCATCCGTATCCCCATAAATTCCCTCGTGTAAGATAGCCGCATGGCCCGAAAGGATTCGCTCTCACTCGCCAAAGCGCGCGCCGCAGAAAAGCTCCGAATTCCCCCTCCGCAGCAATCGGCAGGCGCCGGCGATATGTATTCCAATCCCGCCGCGAACGTGGGCTGGGGCAGTACCTCCCTCGCCAATGGCGGCAGGCATATTCCGTTTCGCATCTCGCTCGACTATCAAAAGCTCGTCTTCATGTATCGCGGATCGTGGATCATTCGCTCGGTCGTGGATACGAAGCCCCAGGATCAACTCAAGACTTTTCCGTCGCTTGTCTGCCAGGTTGATCCCGAACAGATCGCAGCGTTCGACAAAGTAATTGCGGATACGGCCACCCTCCAAAAATACATCGAAGGGCGCAAGTGGGGCAGGCTGTTCGGCGGGGCTTTGGGCATCATCATTCTGAAAGGCCACAATGACCTCGCAGCGCCTTTGGCTTTGGAAGACGTAGACGTGGACAGCTATCGCGGGATGATTATCGTGGATCGCTGGTCTGGCATGTCGCCTAGCTCGGAACTCATCAAAAACCTCGACAATCCCGCCGAATACGGCTTGCCCGTGTATTACGATGTCTATACCGAGGCCGGCCAGAATCTTCGCGTGCATCACTCCCGCTGTCTGCGCTTCGTAGGCCGCGATTTGCCGCTGTTTGAGAAGCAGATCGAGACCTACTGGGGAATGAGCGAGATCGAGTGCATCTTGGATGAGTTGAACCGCTACGATTACGGCATGGCGGCGGTTGCGGACCTGATCTCAAGAGCCAACGTCTTTGCGATGCAGAACCCCATGATCGCCCAAATGCTTTCCGGCGTTGGCCTGACTCAGCAGCAATTGAATGACTACCTGCAAAGAGTGGCGGCTGTCTCGCAAGCGATCACCACGAATGGGCTCCTGGTGCTGGGCGAGGGTGAAGAGCTATTTACCCACACCTGCTCGTTCTCGGGGCTGTCGGAGGTCATGCGGATGCAGATCATGTGCCTCTGCGGAGCCTCCGGCTATCCTGTATCCCGGCTGTTCGGCGAGACCCAAACCGGCCTGAATTCGAGCAATGAAGGCGATTTGCAGGCGTACTACGATAATGCCGATCAGGAGCGCCAGCAGAAAGACCGTCCGCTCATGGACAAACTGATTCCGATTATCTGCATGAGCACATGGGGTCAGATTCCCGACGATCTCGATTACAACTTCTGCCCGATCCGCACCATGAACGCGAAGGAAAAAGCGGAGTTGGCGAAGAGTCAGGGCGATGCGATTGTCGGCTACTTCAATGCCGGTATCCTTGGACGCAAAACAGTTCTACGCGAAATCCAGACCGCATCGAAGGTCACCGAAATCGGCACCAACGTGACCGATGAAATGATTGAAGCGGCGGATGATGACGTTCAGGTTCCTTTGCAGATCGAGGCCGAGGAAGCCAGGGCCGGGACTGAGGAATTCAGCGAGGGAAAAACCGGCGTGCAATCGACCAAATCCACGCCAAAGGCTAAGTAATGTTCCATAGACCACGGCGCATCGAGGAAGAGTACCGCCGCGCGCTGAACGCGCTGTTTCAAAAGTGGCTGAAACTGCCTCCCGCCGACCTCGATGCGATCTTTGCCTTTCTGGGCAATGGAGGCGGGGAACAGGTCATGCAAGCCTCAGACCGGATTGCGCGCGCAATGGTCACCCAGACGGCAGTCCAGAACGCTAATAGCTGGCGTGAGGCGGCAAAGAAGTCCAGCCAGGGGAAACGCATCTTCGATCTCCTGCGCACGGAGATGCAGGGGCCGGTTGGATTGGTGATGCGAGGTCTTGTGAGTCACCATGCCAAGCTAATTCGCTCGGTTCCTCAAGACTTGGCGCAGGACGTGGCAAGTCAGATTGCAACCCGACAGATGCGGGGGGAACGCGCGGAGGTAATAGCAAAGGATATTCGGA
>CAZVYV010000361.1:1167-3762 GCA_964630985.1 uncultured Occallatibacter sp. | reverse complement strand
CTCCATATAACTACCAATTGACTATCAGTATAATCCCAAAGACTAAAGCTAATGCCGTAGTCAGGACTAAGAGCCAGAGAAAGAGTATAAGGGTATCCGGGATGACCGGCTTTATGTAAAGGAGTCTTCTTCTTCGGGCGTATAGTTTCGATATCAACACTAACGAAAGGAAGAGACTTATGCTCGTATTCATAACGAGTCCTATACAGGAAACTAAGAAGATCGTCATACGCTGGCTCCGTTATTAATTTGCGTGTAGGTAATGGCTGGAGTTGCTTGTTGTGGCTATGCCAGTATTCATACTCTTCCCGAACGTGCCCAAGGTCAATGAATGCCTGTATCTCCATGTAGTCATAGTTCGCTGCTACATGAGATGGCTCATACTGAGGAATAATGTAATGAGGATGAGGCACGTAGTTAGAAGTAAGAAGATTCCCCGCGTACTTCTTGAAGAGTGCTTTCCCTTGGGACTTAGTAACATGGCTGCTGCAAAATTTAGTGAACAACTCAATGCTAGTAGGAAGTATAAAAGGCACTTCCCTATCAGTAAGCTCAACGATAAGTTCGCTGAATTTTGTAGCAAAGTCATACGTGGCTCCGAGGCAGGGCTTTAGTACGTAGATATATGGATCAATAGGAATACCTGAAAGGCTCCATACTTTGCGGTGGATGTAGCCAACTCCACCGCTAAGAACATAGCCTTTGTCTGTATCCGAAGCATAGGGATGCTCCAGAATTAGCCATATAGGACTGTTAGGGTCGCCGTGGTTCTCGATTATCACAGCTTGTCCATGTCCTTTCTCGCTGTAAGGGATTGTTTTAGTGTGATAAGATAGACTACTTGATCCACTGCTTCGTCTATAGCCATGTCTAGTAACTCTAGCGGCGTTCTTGTAAATAAGTCCCCACCATGTTCAGCTTGGCCTTTACGATACTTAGCGTCACAGTGCTTATAGAAGGCATTCTGTATTTCTGCTAAGTGCTTCTCTTGTTCTGTTGTCATAAGACTCCTTTTCGTAGTAAGAAGAAGCAGGGAGTAGAAAATGTGAGGTAAACTACCCCCTGCTCTTGTTCCACGTACCAGCCCTTGCTTACGTGGAAAGTGAAGTGGAGAGACGAAGTAGGGACTTATGTATGCTCCCCAAGTCTTTTAAACTAGTCGTGAATGGCCGTGTCACATTCCTTTGGACTCAACTAGCACAGTGTCATGGATCACCACATAACGAAGTATACGCCGCTCTCCACAGTCTATGGGGAAGCCTACTACTTCTTCCCTAACATATCCGTCTGGTGTCGTATATCCGGGTGCTTCTGAGCACATCCCGGTACGTTACAGCGCACCTGACGAAGCTCGTTTCTCTTGTTCCCGTTATACTCCGTCTCCGCAAGTTCCGCTTCCATTGTCTTACCTAGCAGCGGGCCTTTGTACTGCATCTTTGTTACGTCTTCCGGCGCAGCAGGATCAGCAATCCACTGTCCCGGTAGTTCCCCATCCGGTTCTAGGGAGAATCCCAGCCCATGCACAATGTCATTGATGTGACGGGGCATCTTAGTAGACATTGTGGCGTACAAGCGAACTGGCTG
Organism: uncultured Occallatibacter sp.; assembly: GCA_964630985.1. Taxonomy (GTDB): domain Bacteria; phylum Acidobacteriota; class Terriglobia; order Terriglobales; family Acidobacteriaceae; genus Telmatobacter. Next base: position 2,178 of record CAZVYV010000361.1, on the reverse strand, counting down.
TCCAGTAGGGGACGGCGTAGCCGGATTGAGGATTTCAAAAGCCCCGTTATAGTTAACGGAATTGGGGTCTTTCTTCCCCGCTGTCGGCTTGAAGCCCACAAACTTAAGCTTATACCACCCAGCAGGCTGCGGTTGTGGTGCCTTTAACTGCTCAGTATCAACGCCCATCTTAGGCATAGTAGCTACTCCTTACTAACTGTGTTCGTTGTTATAGCAGAAACACGCTGCTTATTTTCCCGCTGCGACGTTAGCCGCGTGCTTTGCGAGAATCTTTTCTATAGAAGCCTCTTCTTCACTATCTACGTGGAGAGCAGTAACGGCGTTGAATGTACTATTCGGCTTCATTACTACTTTGTAGTCGCCATAGTCATTCGTTACTAGCCATCTCTCGTTGAACATAGGGAGGATCATTTTTAGATTCTGAGGCTCTATTGTAAACTTGTCCGTGAATACTGAACGCTCCGGTGTGGAGGAGGGGTCTTTCTCCCTACGTATATGCGCTTCCACAATTATATCAATGCCAAGCTCAAAGAGCCTGTTTAGTATACCTTCGACCATTTTCTGCGCGACGGTTACAGCGTCCCAGCCCTGTGTGATTATGTAGGGAATGCCTCCTACTTTAACAGTACGACACAGACCTACGTTATCCTTCATAAGCTGGTTTTGAGCGCACTTAAGCGCGTATGTGAGGGAAGCTATTGCTATTGTTTTGAACTTAAAGTCTCCCTTTGACTTGGCGTATTCAAGTGTTCCTATGTCTGACTCGAACTCACTCCACGCATGGGGAGTACGTGGGTCACGGTCTACGTAGGACTTTACGTGAACGTCCGGTTTACCAGCTATGCTTAGCTTACGGTCATCGAAGTCACATACGTATACAGGCTTACGCCCTGTACAAGTAAGCCACGACTTACCTACGCCGGGTTCGCCTAGAATTATGAGTTTGAGTACGTCCACCTGTGTAAGACTTGACGTACTTACTACGCCGGAAAGACCTTGCGGGATTAGGTC
>CAZVYV010000361.1:0-1067 GCA_964630985.1 uncultured Occallatibacter sp. | reverse complement strand
CATTACCTAGCCTCTTTCTTCACTGCGGGATTCCATGCAGGTTTTATTTCATAGAACTGCGCTATAGTGCCTTCACGCTGGATGAATGGCTGCCTGTGCAACTCACGGAATGGACACGGAGAGTTGTATATATTATTACACTTATCCGTAGCAAACTCTACCGCGCCATAGTTCTCCAGTTTCGCGCTAGAAGACGCCAGCTCATAGACCCTCTTACAAGCTCTAAGCTGACGCATACGATATTCTTCGAGTTGTTGGTTAGTCTTAGTGATGAGAGTAGGCTTAAATCTAGGGTCAGAATCCGCCAGGGAAATATGGTGTATCCAGCCTGTATTACATGTCTGTGGTACTTGGCTGTAGTTAACGATTCCGCCCTCAAACTGAGCCGCAAGGATACTGTTAATGGCAAATATATAACCAGTAATTCCTTCGTGGGGATCGAAATCGTTGGACTCGTAGCCATCGAAGCGGGCGGTAGATTTATGGTCCACAGGTCCAATTTTTGTTCCATTGTCCACCAGTAGGTCTATGCGGCCTGTTAAGTAACAGTTTATTCCTGAATAGTATGGTGAAGTTAGTCCGAATCTATCATTTCCGCTATAGAAATGGCCAAGATAGCCGAGATATACTTCTCTCGCGCGCCCAAAGCTAATCTCCGTATCCACTACGCGCATTCGTTGATTCATATAGAAGGCGTAGTATTGAATAAGGAGTCTAGTGATAGCGCCCTTAGTATCCCACTTGCACAGGTCGTAATACTTCTTCGTGTCTCCGCGCATTTCCTTAGTAAGCGTGGCAAGTGCTGGCGCGAAGTCGTCCATGTGCATCTGGTTCCACAATTTAAGCGCCACGTCTATCCATTCATCGAGAACAGGAGGCTGTCCGAATTTCTTCCAACCTGCATAGTATTTATCAAGACATTCGTGGAGCCAGATTCCAAATTCGAGACTAAAGTAACGACTCGTCTTTGTCCCTACATGGGCGAGTTGTTCTTCGTAGAATTTAGCTTCGCACGTTCTTAGCGTGGAGAGCATATGGTTGTCGCAGTACATCTCCAGTATGCCGTC
>CAZVYV010000360.1:0-3772 GCA_964630985.1 uncultured Occallatibacter sp. | reverse complement strand
TCAGTGCACGAGCTCAGTATTCAGACCCATCATGGGCGCCTGCAGGTGGAGCTGCACGTGGAGCTTGAAGAGCACCTGACGCTCCGGGAAGCGCACGGCTTTGTCACCGCCCTTGAGGTGCAGATTTTGCGCAACGTTCCGGAGGTCGACTCGGTGTTGACGCACATCGAGAGCGAGCCAGGAACGATCGAGCAGCCGGAAGAAGAACTTGTGGAAGACCGCAGGCTGGAGCAGGCGCTGCGTTCGGCAGCCGCGCTGTTTCCAGAGATTGCCGATGTGCATGCCATCACGGTGGGCAGGACGGGGGAACATATTTCGGTCACGTGCCACTGCACATTGCCCGACGACCTCCCCATGAATCGCGTGCACGAGGTGATCACTGCGCTTGAAGACCGGTTTAAGCTGGAATGCCCAACTGTGTACCGGGTGACCATCCATCCGGAGCCGGTGACGGATAATACGCGATAGAGCGTTTTTTCTTGGTCTCGGATTGAATTCGCGATGATCCCAATTTCCAGATTCCTCCGCATTGCCTCGCTGCTGATGGTGCTGGTGGCCATCTGCCTGTTATCGGCGATCCTCACGATGGATTTTGCCATTCATGGCGCCGAGGTCCAGGTGCCGGAGCTGAAGGGAATGACGACGGCGGACGCGCGAAGCGTCGCGGCGGGCCTGGGCCTCACTTTGGACGTCGACAATCGTTACTACTCAAGCGACGTGGCGGCTGGACACATCCTGTCGCAATCGCCCGCCGCGGGAACCGTAGTGCGGCGCGAGTGGCGCGTGCGCGTGGCCGAAAGCCTTGGCGCGCAGCGGGTCGACGTCCCCGACACAGTGGGCGCCAACGAGCGCGTGGCGGAGCTGGAGCTGCGGCGCGCTGGCCTCGAAGTGGGCGAAGTGGCGCACCTTCCCACCGGCGCAGCGACGGAGGGAACCGTTCTGGCACAAGACCCCCCGCCCCATGCGCAGGGAATCGAGCAACCCAGCGTGAACCTGCTGGTGGCTGCTCCAGACGACGAAACCCCGGATGGATATGTGATGCCCGACTTGACCGGTTTGCCGCTGGCAAGCGCGGAGGCAGCATTGATGAAAGTCGGAATCAAGACGGCGCCTCCCGTTTATCTCAGTGAAGCCGTGCCGCCGGTTGGAAGCGGAGACGCGCCGATCAAGCTGCCGGTGAAGCCGGGGGACGTGGTAGCACAATCGCCGAGCGCGGGTACGCGCGTGGACCAGACAACAGCTGTGAAGCTAACCGTGGCGAAATAGGCGAGGACGGGAGACGAAGTGCTATGGGACTGAGTGAGGATTTGGAAAGGATCGGCTTGCAGGAGCGGGAGCTGCGCCTGCCGCGGCTGGATGCGCGCGTGGCATGGGAGCTTGGTTCAAAGATTAGAACGATGGCGCTCGAGCGCGGGCTCACGCTGGTGGTCGACGTAAGGCGCTTTGGGCAACCGCTGTTCTATGCTGCGCTCGACGGAACGACTCCCGACAATCCGGAATGGGTGCGGCGAAAGAGCAACGTGGTGGCGCGCTTTCATCGCAGCTCGTATGGCGTGGGGACGACTCAGAAGCTGAAGGGGACGACCTTGTTCGAGCGCCAAGGTCTGCCGGTGATGGATTACGCGGCGGATGGCGGATCGTTTCCGCTGAACGTCGAAGGTGCGGGAGTGGTCGGCAGCGTGACGGTATCCGGCCTGCCGCAGCGCGACGACCATAACCTGGTGGTGGAGGCGCTGTGTGCATTGCTCGGGCGGGATTTTGCGGAGTTGATGCTCGGGCCGGAGCAGGCGTAGAGGCACAGCGAGAATCGTCGTTGTCTAGGCGGTTTTCTCAATGAGCGCGACAAAGAAACCGTCTGTCGGCAGAGCGCCGGGCAGAAGTTGAAGCGCGCCTTCGGGCGTGAGGCAATTTCTGAGCTGCGCCGCGCCGGGGGCGGTTAGGATTCCGGCCTTTGCCAGCGTTGCAATGCGCGATTCCAGGGAGACCCGCCGCGCATTCTGATTTTCCGCGAGGACGGCGGCGACGACCTGCTCATTTTCTTCGGGCTCAAGGGAGCAGGTGGAATAGACGACTTGGCCGCCGGGACGGGCTGCTCGAAATGCGGCGGATAGAATCGCTCGCTGGCGCTCGGCGTGGCGCGGCAAATCTTCCACGCGCAGGCGGTGGCGAATCTCGGGATTGCGACCGAGGGTTCCAGTGCCGCTGCAAGGGACGTCGGCCAGAACGAGATCGAAAGCCGAATCTTCATTCAGCGTGGTTGCGTCGGCGAGACGACATTCGACGCGAGGGGCAAAAGCGACAAGACGCTCTGTTAGCTCGGCCAGACGCCGCTGGCTCGATTCACACGCCAAAATGTGAGCCTGTGGATTGCGTTCTGCGAGGATGAGGGTTTTTCCGCCGGGCGCAGCGCATGCATCGAGAATGTTTTCCTGGTCTTGGTTCAGATCGTTGCCTGAGCATGCCGCGAGTTCGGCAATGAGTTGCGATCCTTCGTCCTGGAGACGAACGTGGCCGTCGCGGAAGGCCGCGGACGCAGTGACGTCGCCGGAGATGACCGAGCGGGCGGCAGTGAGGAGAGTCCCCGGGTCCAGGCCAAAGCCGGTTTCGATCAATTCTGCTTCGGCGGCGGAGTTCACGAGGCGGATGGTTCGGGTGGGCAGGGTTTGGCCGTGCCGGCAGATAGCTCGCGCAGCTCCCAAGCCGTAGAAGCGCGTCCAGCGCTCGACAAGCCAGGTGGGATGAGCCTGGGCCAAGGCAAGTTCGGCCGCGGTCTCTTCCAAAAGATTTACCGCGGGACCGGCAGCAGCCAGTTTGCGCAGGACGGCGTTCACCAGCCCGGACGCGAAGCGATGACCGGATCGCTTGGTCAGCTCAACGCTCTCATCGATGGCGGCGTGGGCGGGAATGCGATCGAGGAAGCGGAGTTGGAAGGCTCCCATGCGGAGCGCAATCGAAACCTCCGGATCGAGTTTTTTCTTGGTTTTGGTAAGGAGTCGTTTCAGTTGTTCGTCGAGCAGGATCTGCCAGCGGAGCACGCCAAGTACAAGGGTTGTGGCGAGGTGGCGATCGACCGGAGAGAGAGCGTCGATGACATTCGACCGCAGCAGATCATCTGCGTGGGCCTTGCCACGATCGACGTCCAGCAATACGTCGAAGGCGGCTTTGCGTGCGGGCGAGATGGCAGGCACGGCGGTCAACCGAAGCGCGCATCCGCGGGTAGCGGATTCCCGCGCAGAAACTCGTCCGTGATCATGCGTTTCTTGCCTTCGATTTGGACTTCGAGAAATTCCAGCCAGGTGTTCTCGGCGCAAGCAGCCAGAAGCCTATGGTTTTCGACGACAACCCAGCCTGGCTCGGCAAAGCCCAGGCCCTCGGCATAGCTCCCGCGCGCGATGGCCATACGATGCACGATCAGCTTTTTTCCGTTGAGTGCGGTGAATGCGCCGGGCCACGGCTGAAAGCCGCGCCAGCGATTGTAGAGTTCGTGCGCAGTACGCGCCGCAAAGTCGATGCGGCCGTCTTCGCGGTCGAGGAGCGGCGCGAAGGTTGCGGATTCGTGGCTTTGCGGCTGAGGTTGAATCGTGCCATTCGCCAGACCTGCGAGTGTCTCGACGACCAGCGGGGCGCCGGCGTGCGCGAGCAAAGGAAAGAGATCGACGGCAGTCTGAGCAGGCCCGATCTCCATGGTTTGCTGCAGCAGGATCGGCCCGGTATCGAGGCCCTCTTCCAAAAGCATCGTGGTATTGCCGGTGTAAGCGTCGCCCATGGCGAT
>CAZVYV010000359.1:0-3776 GCA_964630985.1 uncultured Occallatibacter sp. | reverse complement strand
GCCGTCGTCCACGCCGCCGACCACGGTACCGCCTCCGACCGCAAAGCCATCCGGCGCGTCCTCGACGACCGCAGCTTTGAGAATGTCAGCCGCCAGCAAATCCGCGAAATTCTGGTTCGCAACGGTTCGGTCGAGTACGCGATGGCTGCTGCCGACCGCTACGCCGAGCAGTCGCGCCAGGCTCTCGCACCGCTCGCCGACAGCGACTTCAAGCGTGCTCTTCTTTGGGTGCCAGATTTTGTGGTGGCGCGGGAGAAGTAAATGCCGCGCAAACCCATCACAGAACCCTTGTGGACTTCCGTTGACCGCTATCTTGGCGATCTGCTTGCCCCGTCCGATGACAAGCTCGAAGCCGCCGTCAAGGCCAATCGGAAGGCTCGCCTTCCAGCCATCGATGTCTCTCCGCTCCAGGGCAAGTTTCTCCAGGTGCTCATTCAGATCACCCAGGCAAAGCGCGTTCTGGAGATCGGCACGCTCGGCGGCTACTCCACAATCTGGATGGCCCGCGCATTGCCCAAAAGCGGGCGAATTATCTCGCTCGAATTCAGCCCCCGGCACGCTGAGGTGGCTCGTGCCAACCTGCACTGCGCCGGCCTGCTCAGCCGCGTTGAGATTCGCGTCGGCCCCGCTCTGGAGAGCCTTCCTGTCTTAAAAGCGTCGGGCGCCGGGCCATTCGACTTGATCTTCATTGATGCCGACAAGGAGAACAACCCGCACTACCTTCACTGGGCGCTCAAGCTTTCACATCGCGGAACGGTCATCGTCGTCGATAACGTCGCTCGTCACGGCAGTGTTATCGAATCCAAAAGCTCCGAGCCTGACATTGTCGGCACGCGCCGCTGCCTGGAAATGATGGCCTCAGAACGGCGCGTGAGCGCTGTCGCCCTGCAAACCGTGGGCGTCAAGGGCCTCGATGGTTTCGCGATGGCGGTCGTCCTGCGCTGATCGTCAAACCTGCGCCTGCGTCCGGGAATTCGGCGTAGAATTCTGTCCAACATGAATCAGCGAATCGACAAGATACGCCAGCTCCTGAACGAACTTGAGTCTGAGCCCGGTGCGCAGTCCGCGGGCGATCACGACCGCTTCGCCTCGGAGCTGCCCCTCATCATTCAGCAGATTGTCGACGATTTGCAGCCGCAGCTCTCCCCATACGATGCCGCGTTCTACTGGTTTCTCTTCCGCCACTCCATCGCCAAAGACGGGGATCCTCACCTTCGCGTAAGCTCGCGGCAATTGCAGACTGCCGTCGTCAAATCTTCTTACTCGCAGCTCGATGACAACCCGGTGTCGCTCGGCAAGGTTCAGGACACTCTGCGGGCTCTCGAATCGATTGGCGCCATCTGCAAGGAGGGCGAACCTAATCGCGATGGGACTCTCTACCGTGTGATGATCCCGGATGAGATTGAAGCCTGCCGGAAATTCCGCAAGGAGCGCATGGCCGATGACCAGCAACTGAAATTTCCGTCAGCGGGAATCGAGATCGGATGATTTTCAATACGATTTTGCAAGCCGAATCTCACTGCGCCAGCTAAACTGCGCCCTCTTGCATCAGCGTCCTCAAAGCCGCCTCATACTTCTCGGGCAGAGGCTTCCGCTTCAATTGGTCATCGCAGACCACGTGTACCGTCTCGCCTTCGGCCAAAAGCGTTTGTTCTTCGCCCGTCTGCTCTTCGCCATCGCGAGCTTTGCGCAGGATTCGGTAGGCAAATTTGAGAACCGTGCCGCGCAGCATCGCAGGCCGCGTTTCAATCAGGATTTCGTCGTCGTAGCGTGCAGGCGATTTATAACGGCACGATACGTCGATCACCGGCAGAATGCATCCGTGATCCGTCTCCAGTCGGCTATAAGCAAGCCCGATTGACCGCAAAAGCTCTACGCGGCCCAGCTCAAACCAGACCAGGTAGTTGGCATAGTAGACAATACCCATCTGATCGGTTTCGGCATACCGCACGCGAACTTCGGTTGTGACGGGCATAGGCGGCTTCAATGATCAGTGGTCAGCGGTGAGTTGTCAGATACGAGCCATTTGCGATTCCAGAAGCGATCCGGGCCGTCTTTGCTGATCACTGACAACTGTTCACTGACCACTGTCGTTACGGCTTGACATGCATGAACACTTGCAGCTTGCTCACGTCGTTGAAGATGGTGAAGGCGATGAAAGCCATCAGCACCACAAAGGCCGCCGTATAGATTCGCTCTTTGATGACCAGGCTGATGTCGTGGCGCAGAACGCTCTCAATCAGAAGCAGCAGAATCATGCCTCCGTCGAGGATGGGGAAGGGAAACAGGTTGAGCATTCCCAGTTGCAGGCTGATCTGCGCTGCCAGACCAAATTTGGGATACCAGCCGTCCATCTGGGCTGCTTCGCCCGCAGCCTTGGCAATCCCCACCGGCCCCATCATCTGCGTGACCGAGAGCCGGTGCGTAAACAGCCGGTCAAGCACTTCGCCGACGAGCAGAGCGTTATCTCTTAAGAAGCCCAGTGATTTACCGGCCGCCGTGACAAGCGACAGGGGCTCATCGCGGATGGGAGTTGGCGTGGTTGAGAATCCCAGCATGTATCTCGTGTCGAGCTTTTCCGGTGAGGCTACAATCTGCAGCGTCGCGCCGCTGCGCAGCACGGTCAGGGTCATCGGCTTGCCCTTCTCCGCCTGCATGTAAGCCAGCAGTGTATTCACCGAGTGGAACGCGTTCCCGTCAACGGCCTCAATGGAATCGCCGTTTTGCAGCCCCGCCTTTGCGGCTGGCAGGCCCGGTTGCACTTCCGCCACTGCGATGGGACCGGGTAGGAACTGCGGCGATATACCCATGTCGCTCAGCTCAAAGCTGTCGCTCTTGGCGCTGGACGGCACAAACAGGCTCATCAGGATCGTATTTCCGCCACGATCCACAGCCACCGGCACCGTCTCACTGGCATTCAACCGTGAGTGGTCGTACACGCTCTCCCAGTCAGGATTTTTGACGTTGTCGAAGCTCACAATCACGTCGCCGGTCTCAAGCCCCGCCGTCGCTGCGTCCGAGCCAGGAGTCACCCACTCCACAGTCGTCGTTTTCACAGTGACCGACGGAACTTCGTTGATAAAGGCGAAGTAAAACCACATCAGGCCCAGCGTAAGTAGAAAATTGAAGAATGGGCCGGCGAGCCCGATCAGCATCCGTTGCCAGCGGGGACGGGCTGTGAATGCCCTGGGATCGTTGGCCGCTGCGTCGCCATCCATTTCCGAGGGGCTGCCGGTGAGCCCGGATTCGGTTTCTCCGGTCATCTTCACAAATCCGCCGAGTGGCAGCAGGCAGACTTTGTAATCCGTCTCACCGATCTTGAAGCCGAACAGGCGAGGTCCAAAGCCGAAGGAGAACGCCTCGACGCGCACATTGCAGAGCTTGGCGACGACGAAGTGCCCCAACTCGTGCACGACCACCATCACGCCGATCAGGACGATAAATGCTGCGGCAGAAACCAGAAAATTATGCATGGTTGTGCGGTTAGTTCCTTCGGCAAAGCACGGCCTGCCGGCTTCGGCTCATTAAGCTGACGCAAGCAACGCTCGGGCCCGTTCTCGAGCCTCCTGGTCGGCTGCGAGCACCTCCGCGATTGTGGCGGGGTGGGCCTCCGGGGTTGCTGCGAGCACTTTTTCAATTGTACCCGGGATGCCGTTAAAGAGAATACGCCGTTCGAGGAAGGCGCCTACGGCCACTTCATCGGCTGCGTTGAGGGCAATGCAATGCGCTCCACCTTTTTCAGCCGCTTCAAACGCCAGCCTCAGGCAAGGGAATCG
>CAZVYV010000358.1:0-3794 GCA_964630985.1 uncultured Occallatibacter sp. | reverse complement strand
GCGCCATTTCAGCCGCGCGGCCGTCGATAAAACCCCTTCCCCGGGCCGCGAAATTCTCTGCGCAATTGTCATTTCGCATGCAGAAAACACGAAAGTGTCATTCGAAGTTCCGTTCGTATAAGCCTTCGGAACGTGTTTCTGAGAGTGAGTCGCTGCGCCGGAATCAGACCGAACCGAGGCCTCGCCCTTCACTATCTCCTTTGCCATCTTGCTCCTAAAAGCACTCATCCCCGGCGCAAGGTCTGACCATCGCTTCTTGGTCGGCCGGCTAGATTCCGCGTTCTCCGAGTTCTCATAGAACAGGGAAAATTACATTCAATTTTCGGAAAGCAGGCGCGAATTTCCCTATTGACAGCGCCTCACCCCGTATATGAAACTACTCGGGCTTCGAAGTGTGGTCAGACCACGTGTCTGAAAGCTGTGCCATGACACGAGCGGCCGCGTTAAGGAGCGAAAACGCAATACCTATTGGAGGCAGGACCATATGACGCAATTGGCAGAAAAAGCCCAATTGATGATGAAGAGAATTGCCGGTGGAATGCCCGTCGGCTTCTTCCGTTTAAGTACATTAGGCTCCGTGGCGCTTGTCATTGTCGCCACCATGATGTCGGCCGGCGCGATGGCGCAGTTGGCCGGAAAGGGCGGCATCACCGGTACGGTCGAAGATAAGACAGGCGCGGTCGTTGCCAATGCCACGGTCACTGCTACCAACACCGCCAACGGAGTTTCGACCGTCTCCAAATCGAACGGCGCTGGCGAATACAATTTTCCTGATCTCGACCCCGCAATCTATACGGTGACCACTGTCGCCCCGGGCTTCGAGAAGCTCACACAGCAAAACATCCACGTGGACGCCCTGTCGACGCAGACCTATAACCCTGCGCTCCAGGTTGGCGCCGCAGACGTGCAGATCACCGTCAACGCCGCGCCTCCGCAACTTGAGACGAGCGACGCTACCCTTGGTGCCACCATGGAGCAGGAGACCTATGCGGCACTGCCCATCGAGATGAACGCCTACGGTCAGGCCGACCAGCGGCGCGCCACGGACTTCGCATATCTGATGCCTGGCGTGCAGGGCAATGAAACCAACGGCAACGCCACCACCAACACCGGCGTCGTCAACGGTTCCGGCAGCCGCGGCGCCGTCTCCGATGTTTACGTCGACGGCATTCCCTTTGTTCGCGCCGGCGGCAACGGCGATCCGCGCTACGTTTGGACCGCAATTTCCGTCGATGCAGTCGATCAATTCCAGGTCCAGACCGTAGGCTACGGGGCCATGTATGAAGGCCAGGGCCTTATGAACTACTCCATCAAGCACGGCGGCAACCAGTTCCACGGTTCCGTCTACGAGTTCTTTCGCAACACCGCTCTCGATACCTGGGGCTGGTTCGGCAAGATCCCCAACGTGGCTACTGGCCTTCCCGTCAAGCCTGTTGAGCACAACAACGAATACGGCGTCGTGCTCGGCGGCCCGCTCATTCCCTTCGGCTCGCTTAAGCAGAAACTGTTCTTCTTCACCAACTACGACGGGTTCCGCTACGCCAGCGCCACCCCTACGCCGATGAGATTTCCGACCGTAGCGGAACAGGGCGGTAACTTTAGCGCGGACGGCGTCGCCATCTACGACCCCAGTACTGAAGCCACCTGCGCCTCGTTCAATACAGGCGGCAAGCCTTGCCGGTACCAGTATGGCTACGGCCCAAGCGGAACGGTGGGTGCGTTTGGAAATCCTGTAGCGCTTGGCCCCGGATCTCCAGTCAATGTCATCCCGTCCAGCGAGTTCTCGGCGGTCGCGAAGAGCATGCAGAGTTTCCTTCCCGCAATCACTAGCACGGGCACGGGCAACAACTACGTCGCCGCCAACGCCACGGGGTTATCGAACTGGTCCACCACTTCGCGGGTTGACTACATTCTCAGTCCGCACGATACCCTCAGCGCGCTCGGCGCAGTGGGCCGTCAGGCCAGCTCCATTCCCGTCGGCCAGACCACAGCAGGGCGCAACGTTGGCCCCCTGCCCTACAACTATGGCCAGGCCTACGCCCCCAAGACCGCGGTTTGGACCATCGAAGAGACGCACGTCTTCTCTCCCAACATCCTCAACCAGGCCAAGTGGGGTTATGCCCGGTATAACGGCCCCACCTTTAACCCCAACGACAATGCGAAATACGCTGCAACAACGATGGGCATGTCGGGCCTCCCGACCGGTCAGGCTTCGAATATGTTTCCTTTTGTCACCTACGCCGGCACCGCCGCGCCGACTAACTGGAACGGCGCCACCGAGAACCGGACCACGGCCGAAAATTACACCTTTCTCGACAATTTACAGTGGAACGTCGGGAAGCACTCCTTCACCTTTGGCGGCAACCTCGCGTGGATGCTCTACAACGTGAACAACGCCACCAAGGGCGGTTCAACCCCCATCACGCTGGCCACCGCAGTCACTGAGACTGCGCAATTGAACAACGCCTTTACTGCGTCTACCGGGACTGGTTTGTCTTATGCCAGTTTCCTGATCGGCCAGATCGACAAAGGCAGCTTCACCCAATACCTGCAACAGGAGTTCGGTGCGCGTTTCCGCGCCATCTCGCCCTATGTGCAGGACGACTGGAAGATGACCAACAAGCTCACCGTCAACCTCGGGTTGCGGTATGACTTCTATCCGACGGTCACCGAGATCCACAACGCGGAGAGCTTCTTCAGTCCTACCCTTGCCAACCCCGCTACGGGCCTCAATGGCGCGTTGAACTATACAGGATCGGGCGCCGGCACCTGCAATTGCTCTACGCCGGCCAGCAACTATTACAAGAACTTCGGGCCGCGTCTCGGTTTTGCTTACCAGATCGATCCGGCAACCGTCATCCGGGCTAGCTATGGCATCATGTTCTCGCACGGCGGCGCGGTGGGTGGATTGAATACCAGCATTGGCACGCTCGGCTTCTCGGCCGCGCCTGCCTTCGGAGTAAATGGCTCCGATGTCACCACCATGCCCGGTCTGCTGGCCGGCGGCACTGGTGCCATTCCTGCCTTCACTGGAGCAACCGGTGTTGCATCCGGCCCGGCATACGGCACCGGCTTCCTCAAAACTGCAACCCTGGGTGCTGTTACAGGCACGCCTTCGTCCATGACATACGACGATCCTTACTACGGCGGCCGTGCCCCGGAATTCGAGAACTGGAGCTTTGGCATCCAACAGCAGCTCACCAACGCAATGGCGCTTAATCTCACATATGTGGGTTCGGAGGGCCACTTCCTGCAACTGGATAGTTTCCACGCGCGCGGATTCCAAGCCAACGATCTCGATCCCAGGTATCTGTTCATCGGAACACACCTCTCTGACACCGGAACCACCGGAACCACGGTAACGGCGGACTGCGCAAATACGGCCTTTGCCATCTCCTGCCCAGGCCTGGCCAACTTCTCCACTTCGCAGTCGTTGTCCACTTTGCTCAAGCCGTTTCCGTTCCAGACACCTTCTGACAACTACGGTTATGTCGGGAACGCCAATTACCACGCGCTTCAGGCGATGTTGAGCATGCGCACGTGGCATGGCTTGACCATGAATGCCAACTATGTCTGGGCCCGTGCCATCGATGATGCCGGCACTTTCCGTACCGGCTATGCAATTCCCGCCGGCACGCTCGCCAATCACCCCTCAGCTACATATGCCGCGGACCGCATCGAGCGGACAGTCTCCACTTCAAACCAGCCGCAGCATTTTGTCACAACCGGTGTCTGGGCCTGGCCATTCGGTAAAACGGTCCTCGCCAACAGTGCGGTCGAGCGGGCAATCATGG
>CAZVYV010000357.1:0-3796 GCA_964630985.1 uncultured Occallatibacter sp. | reverse complement strand
AAGAAGAAGCCGCAGCTCGACAACCTCGATCAAGTGGATCCCGAGATTCTGCGTACCTACGAGAAGCTGGGAATTCCGCTGCTGGAACAGCAGCGCCTGGCTGGCGTGGCCGTCGACGCGGTCTTTGACTCGGTCTCCGTGGCCACAACCTTCAAGGGCAAACTGGCCGAGATGGGCGTCATTTTCTGCTCTTTCTCTGAGGCTGTCCAAAAGCATCCAGAACTGATAAAGAAGTACCTCGGCACTGTGGTTCCGCAAACCGACAATTTCTATGCGGCCCTCAACGCCGCCGTATTCACTGACGGTTCATTCGTCTACGTTCCCAAAGGCGTGCGCTGCCCCATGGAGCTGTCTACTTACTTCCGCATCAACGCGGCGGAGACAGGCCAATTCGAGCGGACGCTGATCATCGCCGACGAAGGCTCCTATGTGAGCTATCTCGAAGGCTGCACAGCGCCCATCCGCGATGAGAACCAGTTGCACGCAGCGGTTGTGGAACTGATCGCGCTCGACAACGCGCAGATCAAGTACTCGACGGTGCAGAACTGGTATCCAGGCGACAAGGAAGGGCGAGGCGGCATTTACAACTTCGTCACCAAGCGCGGCAAGTGCCTCGGTGTGAATTCGAAGATCTCATGGACTCAGGTGGAAACCGGTTCGGCGATTACCTGGAAGTATCCAAGCTGCATTCTGCAGGGAGACAACTCCGTGGGCGAGTTCTATTCCGTGGCGCTTACCAACAATCGCCAGCAGGCCGATACGGGAACAAAGATGATCCACATCGGCAAGAACACGCGCTCGACCATTGTCTCCAAGGGCATTTCGGCCGGCTACGGTCAGAACACCTACCGCGGCCAGGTCAAGATTCTCAAGAGCGCAACAGGCGCGCGCAACTACACGCAGTGCGATTCGCTGTTGATCGGCGACCGCTGCGGCGCGCACACGTTCCCTTACATCGAAGTGAGGAATGCGACGGCGCGTATGGAGCACGAAGCGTCTACTTCGAAAATCGGCGAGAACCAGCTCTTCTATCTGCGCCAGCGCGGGCTGACGGCGGAAGATGCGGTCTCGATGATCGTGAATGGATTCTGCAAGACCGTCTTCAAGGAGCTGCCCATGGAGTTTGCCGTCGAAGCGCAAAAGCTACTGGGTGTGAGTCTTGAAGGCAGCGTCGGATAAAAGCAGCAAGTGAGAACAAACGGAGAGAAGAAGAATGGCTTTGTTAGAAATTCAAGATTTGCACGCCAGCGTGGGTGGCCACGAGATTCTGAAGGGCGTGAACCTGACCGTGAACGCGGGAGAAGTGCACTCCATCATGGGCCCCAACGGCTCGGGCAAAAGCACGCTGGCAGCTGTGCTGGCACGGCGCGAGACCTACGACGTCACGGGCGGCAGGGTGCTGCTTGATGGCAAGGATTTGCTCGAAATGAAGCCGGAGGATGCGGCACGCGAGGGCGTGTTTCTCGCCTTCCAATACCCGGTCGAGATCCCCGGCATTGGCAACGCGTATTTTCTGCGCTCGGCGCTGAACGCGATCCGCAAACACCGCGGCGAGGATGAACTCGACGCCATGGATTTTCTGCCCGTCTACAAAGAGCAGATGAAGCTTCTCGAAATGGACGAGAAGCTGATGAACCGCTCGGTGAACGAGGGCTTCTCTGGCGGCGAAAAGAAGCGCAATGAGATTCTCCAGATGGCCGTGCTGCAGCCCAAGCTCGCGATTCTCGACGAGACCGACTCCGGCCTCGACATCGACGCTCTACGGATCGTCGCGCAGGGCGTGAACGCCATGCGCAGCCCCAATCGCTCCTTCCTGGTGATCACGCACTACCAGAGGTTGCTCGACTACATCGCCACGGATTTTGTGCACGT
The DNA here is from genome assembly GCA_964630985.1 of uncultured Occallatibacter sp. Lineage (GTDB taxonomy): Bacteria > Acidobacteriota > Terriglobia > Terriglobales > Acidobacteriaceae > Telmatobacter. The sequence continues at coordinate 1,924 of CAZVYV010000357.1, read as the reverse complement.
GCTGGTGGATGGGAAAATCGTGCGCTCGGGCGGTCCAGAGTTGGCTCTAGAGCTGGAAGACACAGGATACGGCTCGTCGGAAACCAATGTGGCCACGGCTTTGCAGGCATGAGAAGCACATCGAAACAGAGCGGAAGCGAGAAAGAGATGTCGAAGGTGACCGGAAGGCCGAATACATATCTTGAAGCGTATGGCGAATTGACCGCGCACCGGCAGAAGCGCGACCCGGTGTGGCTGCGGCAACTGCGCGAGGACGCGTGGACGCGCTTCCAGGACAAGGGATTTCCGACCACGCACGATGAGGATTGGCGCTTCACGAATCTTGCTGCGATGGCGAAGATCCCGTTTCAACGCGCAGTGAAGGGAAGCGTTGCGGTTTCTGCTCAGGAGATTGAAGGGTTTCGCGTTCCGGGTGCGGCCTGCCAGTTGGTGTTTGTCAACGGCCACTTTGCGCCCGAGCTATCGGAGCTGAGCGGCCTTCCCAAGGGTCTGGAGATTTGCTCGTTGGTGGGAGCGATCGATTGCGGCATGGTCGGCATTGCGCCGGAAGGTTGCGCGTCTGACGGCATCGAGCAGCACCTGGGCCGCTATGCCGACGCTCGCCGCGATGTGTTTACCGCGCTGAACTCGGCGCTGTGGGAAGACGGCGCGTACGTGCGTGTTCGCCGAGGCGCGAACGTCTCGCAGCCCATTCATCTTCTGTATGTTTCTGCCGGATCGGGCGCCGAAATCATGACGCATCCGCGCACGCTCATCGTCGCCGAGCCAACCAGCCACGCTGCGGTCATCGAGGATTATGTTTCGCTTGGCACTGAGACCGCATTTTCGAATGCCGTCACGGAACTGGTGGCCGGGCAAGATGCCGTGGTCTCGCATTTCCTCGTCGAGCGTGAGAATCTCGCGGCCTTCAACGTTTCTACGCTGCGCCTGGAGCAGGCGCGCGGCAGCAACGTTTCATCGCACTCCATTCTGTTGGGCGGCGGGTTGGTGCGAAATAATGTTCATCCTGTGCTCGCCGGCGATGGCGCGGAGTGCCTCATCAACGGCCTGTTCGTTGGTGCGGGAACTCAGCATCTCGACAACTACATGCTGGTGGAGCACGCGCAGCCGCAGTGCAGCAGCCGCCAATTTTACAACGGCATTCTCGATGGCTCGGCGCGTGGTGTCTTCCACGGCCGCATTGTGGTGCACAAGGACGCACAGAAGACCGACGCCAAGCAGACCAATCGCAACCTTCTGCTCTCGGACAACGCGCGCATCGACACCAAGCCGCAGCTCGAGATTTACGCCGACGACGTCAAGTGCACGCACGGCGCCACCATCGGCCAGATCGAAGAGGAGCAGCTTTTTTACCTGCGCTCGCGCGGAATCGACGAAGTCGCCGCGCGGAACACTCTCCTCTATGCCTTTGCCGCGGAGTGCCTCGACCGCATGCAGGAGCCTGCGGCGCGCGAGTTTGCTGAAGGCCTGATTCGCGAACGGATCAGCGAACTGGCGCATAGCCGCCGGACTCTTGTTTCGGCAGCTCCGGTGGAAGAAGAAGTGCAACACTGGGAGGAAGTGCGTTGACCACCGTTGCACATCCCATCATTCGCGATCCGAAGCTGAGTCAAGTTGCCGCCGGCCTCGACCTTGCGAAGATTCGCGCCGATTTCCCCATCCTGGCCGAGCGAATCAACGGCAAGCCGCTCGTCTATCTCGACAACGCAGCGACTTCACAAAAGCCGCGCGTGGTGCTTGATGCAATCGCGAACTACTACGGGCACATGAACGCCAACATTCATCGCGGCGTCCACACGCTCAGCGTACGCGCCACCGAGGCGCACGATGCTGCGCGGCTCACCGTCAAAAAGTTCATCAACGCGGCCGACACGCGTGAAATCATTTTTGTCCGCGGCGCCACCGAGGCCATCAATCTCGTTGC
>CAZVYV010000356.1:0-3818 GCA_964630985.1 uncultured Occallatibacter sp. | reverse complement strand
GCGGCTTATTTGCGATCTTGCTTCAGCCATGCAATTAACCAGAGTCAGTATATAAGACTCAAAAACATCACATAAGAAGCGGCAAAATGGTCCGGAAGCTGGATCGCGCCTTTTCGTTGGGCCTCGTACAATACCGATATGGCGCCAAAACCGAGATACACAGACCAACACGCCAAGGCCGGGCTGGACTTTGCTTTTCCGGCCATTGAGACCTGGCGGAATCAGTTTCCCGGATACGAAATTCAGATTGACGATCCTGAGCTGACCTCGGTTTGTCCAAAGACTGGCCTGCCCGACTTCGGAGTCCTGACCATCCGCTACATGCCGCGCGATCGCTGCCTGGAATTGAAATCGCTCAAAGAGTATCTCTTCAGTTACCGAAACCTCGGCATCTTTCAGGAGAACATTGTGAATCAGGTCCTGGAAGATATCGTGAAGGCGTGCAAGCCAGTGTGGGCTGTAGCGAAGGGCGAATTCCGCCCCCGCGGCGGTATCGGAACCACCGTCGAGGCGCGTTGGCCGCGGCCGAAGTCTTAGGCCCCTCGGCATTCTTCAATCTCTTGTAAATTGTCGTTCGGGTCAACCTTTTGGTGGAGCAAAGTTCTGTCTGCACTCAGCTAGACTGCCGCAATGAAAACGGAACCCATTGGCAGCATTCCCCGCCCACCGAAGCTAATCGAAGCAATTCAGGCATTCCAGTCTGGCAAGGGAAGCCCCGAAGCACTCGACCAGGAGTATGCGTCAGCTCTCAAGGACACGATCTCCCGATTTGAGGCCACTGGCTCGCCCATCATCACCGATGGCGAACAGACTAAACCGAGCTTCGCCACATATCCGCTTTCCGGCGTTGCGAGCCTCGCACCGGACGGCGTCGTCATTCCATTTGCCGATGGCCACACTCGCCAGCTTCCACGCCTCACTGCCGGTCCGTTCCGCTACGGGGTGCACGCCGGCAGCTACACGCGCGCCGCGCTGGCCCTTGCGAAAGTGCCGGTGAAGCAGGCAGTCATTTCTGCTTCCGCGTTGAGCCTTCTTTATCCGGCCGACGGCATCCCGGGATATCCACGCGAAGCCTTTATCGCCGACCTCATCAACGAAGCCGAGGCCGATATTCGCGGTGCGCTCGATGCCGGCGCTGAAACCGTTCAAATCGACTTCACTGAAGGTCGTCTTTCGCTCAAGCTCGATCCATCAGGCGGTTTGCTCCGTAGCTTCATCTCGCTCAACAATCAGGTGCTCGACCGCTTCAATTTGGCAGAGCGGCAGCGGATCGGAGTGCACGCATGCCCCGGCGGCGACCATGACTCCACCCACAGCGCGGACGTCGACTACGCAGGCCTGCTACCGGACCTGTTTCAACTCAGCGTGGGTCGAGTTTACTTGCAGATGGCCAGTGAATCCGATCGGAAGCGCGTTCTCTCGATCGTCGCAAAATGTCTAAAGCCGAATCAGACGGTGTTCATCGGAGTCATCGATCCCATCAATCCTGCGGTCGAGACGCCGGCAGACGTGCGCGAGCGCGTGATGGAGGCAGCGGCAATCATCCCTTTGGTGCAACTCGGCTCGACCGACGACTGTGGCTTTTCACCCTTCGCCGACGACACATCGACCGCTCGAGAAACGGCCTTCAATAAAATTCGGGCACGAGTGGAGGGAACTGCCCTTGCGGCGCGCGAACTCGGCGGCTGAAGCGCGACCGTGCCTCCCATTCGGCCAACTTTGTGATAATGAGTTGTTTCCCTGTTTGCCGATCGAAGGCGCGAGTTTCCTTTGCAAACCTCTATCAAGCGTCCATCGCCGCACCTCAGCCCAGCTCTGGGAACTGTGGTGCTGCTTGTCGCGCTCAACCTACTGAATTACATTGACCGTTACATCCTCGCCGGTGAAGTCTCGCCCATCCAACGCGAGTTTCACGCGAGCGACCAGCAGATGGGTGCGCTGGGAACTGCATTCTTCGTCTTCTACATGATTGCCGCGCCACTGACCGGTTGGCTGGGCGACCGCTATCGGCGTAAGCCGATGATCATTACTGGTGCAGTGTTATGGAGCGTGGCCACGCTGGCCGCACTTTGGGTTCATAGCTACACCACGCTCTATTTCCGCCAGGCTCTGGTCGGGATTGGCGAAGCAACCTTCGGGATCTTTGCGCCTGCGGTGCTGAGCGACTTTTATCCAGAGCGCGAGCGCAACCGCGTGCTCTCGGTGTTTTACGTTGCAATTCCCGTCGGCGCGGCGCTCGGTTACCTGGCTGGCGGACAAATCGGCTCGCATTGGGGATGGCGTGCACCGTTTTTCGTTAGCGCTCTGCCGGGATTTCTGGTGGCCGCTCTCTATGGTTGGATTGGGCGCGAGCCGGTGCGGGGAGCGAGCGATCACGTCGAGGCAAATTTGAAGCGCGCCACTGTAATGGGAATTATTCGGAATCCGGCTTTTCTGACGGCGACCTTCGGCCTGGCGATGCTGACCTTTGCGATGGGCGGAATCTCATGGTGGGTCCCGGAGTTTTTGCGGCGCTTTGCCGGCATGTCGATGGGAACGGCAAGCCTCACCGTCGGTGCGACTACGGTGATTGACGGGATTGCCGGAACGCTGGTGGGTGGGTGGATTGCTCAGGTGTGGCTGCGCAGGAATCACCGAGCGCTGTACCTGATGTCGGCGTGGAGCGTGGCGCTGACCTTGCCGTGCGGGGTGATGCTGTTCTTTGGGCCACACAAATGGGCCGTGCCCTCACTGTTTGCGGCGGAGTTCTTTCTCTTCCTCAACACCGGGCCGCTGAACACGGCGATCGTCAACTCAGTGGCCGCGCCGGTGCGGGCGACGGCCATCTCGATCAATCTGTTCTGCATTCACTTCTTCGGCGACACGTTTTCGCCGCAGGTCATCGGCGCCATCAGCGATCGCTCGAACCTGAGCATCGGCCTGGGCGCGACGCTCGTGTTTTTGGTGATCTCGTGCACCATTCTCTTCGCCGGGGCGCGGTTTGCGCCGGTTCTGGAAGAAAGCTGAGCGTGCGGAAGAAGCAGGATCCTTCAGGCTCCTCAGTGAGCGCGAAGAACACGTTCGGCCTTTAGACACGGGCAAATCCGCTAACACCGCTGGCTCCGCTACTTTAACTTCTCCTGATCGCGCGTGTTCATGAATGCGCGGCGGCCACCCTGAGGGCGAAGATTCGGATCGCGGACTGGCCCACGTTCCTCTTCGGCGGAAAAGCCGCGGGCAAGAAGGGGATTGGGTTTGAACTTGGGCGGGCCGCCGTAGAACTGGCGGGAGTGGCTAAGAACCATTCCAGCGCGGCCATGCATCGGCTGGACGATCCCGCGAATGTTCACGTCGGCGTCGCGGTACTTCGTGAGCTCGCCGACTTCGCCACGATCCTCAGGAAGGCTTACGACTGTGAAGCGGCATTGCTCGTCGGGGGTTTGCGGCGAGCAAACGTCGAGGAAGCGCGTGCCGTCGGGAAGTTCTACCACATCATAAATATGCGCGGAAACACAAATGTCTTTGTTGAGCATTTGCGAGGCTTGGTCGGCGGGGACGCAGGGCCGGGGCTTACCGGCGAACGTGAGCAAGGGCGCGCAGACTGTAAGGACCGCGATCAACGCTGGGCGGCAGAGCCGCATGAAGAGTCTCCGATGAGTTGGAGACAGCCTAGCGCGACCGAATCTGATCAGGATGTGACAGCCATCGCACCTACTCGCCAATGGTGTAGTTAGCTAGGAGCTGGAAGCTAGCGGCTAGAAGCTGCATCACCGCGCGCCGACGAGTTCGCCGGACTTTGCCGTCTGGCCGTAGTGGCTTTCGACGTAGTGGTCGAGGAT
>CAZVYV010000355.1:0-3822 GCA_964630985.1 uncultured Occallatibacter sp. | reverse complement strand
TGTACGCCGGGGTCTGGCCGGGGCGATAAAGAACCTGAACCACGATGGTGCGGTCATTCTGCGGTTGCTGTTGTTGCGGGTTCTTGGGAGGCTGGGGCACCAGCGCATCAAGGCCCTTCGGGGTTACCGGCACGATGACCATGAAGATAATCAGCAAAACCAGAAGAATATCGATCATGGGCGTGACGTTGATTTCGCCCATCGCGCCGCCGCCGCCGCCAGTGGAAAATGCCATGGTTCAAACTCCTCACTTCCTGAAAATCATTGAATAAAACAATCCGGCTGCAAGGTTACTCGCCGCCGATCTGATTGCCTTCCCGCCGCTGCGTCAACAGGCCGACTTCTTCAACGCCGGCCGTGCGCACATCGTCGATGGCGTCTTCCACCACTTTGTACTGCGCGCGCGCATCCGCGCGAACATAGATCGTCTTGTCGGTCTTGTCTTCCAACTTATCCCGCACCAGGCTGCCAAGCTGTGAGGGATCGACTTTGTTCTGGCCAAGATATACCGCTCCATCCCGCGTGACAGCGACAACAATGGCGTCTTCCTTGTCGGCGTCGGGCATGTTGGTGGGATTTTGCACGGTTGCCAGGTCGATCGCTACCTTGTTCTGCAGCATCGGGGTGATAACCATGAAGATGATAAGAAGCACCAGCATCACGTCCACCATTGGAGTGACATTGATGTTGGAGTTTACCTTCTTGCCCTCGTCGCGAACTGCTACCGCCATAATCGGACTCCGTACATCTGAATTTTTCTTGCCGGACCCATTCCGGCGTGGCCTGAGCCCAAACAACTCTCTCGAGGATCAAACCGCCGGGCGAAGGAGCTTCACATCCTCCGCCCGGCGAAATTCTCGCCCGAAAGAAGCCACTTAGCGTCTAGCGCTTGTGGCTCTGCTTGATGAAGTAGTCGATCAATTCGCTTGAAGAGTTGTCCATCTCCACGTCAAAAGCCTCGACGCGTCCGGTGAAATAGTTGAAGGCCATAACGGCAGGAATGGCCACGAGCAGGCCGAACGCCGTGGTGACCAGAGCTTCGGAAATACCGCCCGCCACTGCGCCGATGCCAGCGATTTTCTGGGTGGCGATGGCGTCGAATGCGTGCAGAATGCCGACGACGGTGCCGAACAGTCCGACGAACGGGGCCGTGGAACCGATGGTGGCCAGAACCGACAAGCCTCTCTTGAGCTTGGCGTGCACGATGGCTTCTGCCCGATCCAAGGCTCGGCCTGCGCTGGCGATTGTATCCTCAGTCGCCTGGCCGGACGACGCGCGGAACTCCTGCAAGCCGGCCGTAACCACTTCGGCCAAATGCGACTTCTTGTTGCGGTCCGCGATCTTGATGGCTTCTTCGAGCTTGCTCTCCTTGAGCGCGCCGGCCACCTTGGGCGCGAATTCCCGTGATTGCTTGCGGGCAGCGGAGAAATACAAGTAGCGGTCGATCATCACGGCCAGGGACCAGACCGACTCGATGAACAGGACGATGGCTACGGTGCGGGCCATCCATGCCATGTGTTCCCACAGTTGCATGGGGCTGAAGCCAACGGTCTGCCCTTCATCCTGAAGGAAGGCCAGACTGTTGACCGTGTGCGAAGCGAAATGTGCGAGCTGAGCGAGAATCACTGAATCGTTCCTCCTAAGGAGATTCTTTGTACTGAATTAAACCCGGCGCGGCGGGTGGCTGAGTTTCATGGAACGCGGCCCTTTGGGAGCGCGCATTCCGGTCAAAAGCAATGCGCCCTGCCAAAAGGAGCGGCAGGGCGCCGGAAATTCTATTACCCACCCAGGGTGAAGATCACGTTGACCTGGGTTTCGACCTCGACCGGCTCATTGTTGAGCAGATAGGGCTTGTAGCGCCATTGCCTCACGGCATCCATCGCCGCCTGCTGCAACATCGCCGGACCGCTGATGACGTGCAGATCCTCAATCGTCCCCGCCTTGGAAATCGTTGCTTGCAGAACTACGGTTCCCTGAACGCGTGCGGCTTTGGCGATGGGCGGATAGGTTGGCGATGTCTTGTTCAGCAGTAAGCCCACGGAAACGCCTGCCGAGATGTTGATCTTCTTGGGCGGTGCAGCCTTGACTTGCGGACCATTACCGCTGCCGAACAAACTGCCCATAACGCCATTGTTGTTGCCGCCGTCCATGCCACCGGCGACGCCGAAGTTCGATGGCGGAGCTTCCTTGGCGTTGACCATCTCAATGTTCTTCGGAATCTTGGTGGGCGCAGTGAGCTGATTGTTCATCATCTCCGACTGCACATGGACGACATGAACTTCCGGAGGCGGCGGTGGCGGTGGCGGAGGCGGAGGCGGAGGCGGCACCGTCAAAATCGTTGCCATCAGCGCGCTCGGCAGCGCCTCGGGATAGATGAGCGGAATCAGGATCAGCAGAATCAGGATCGCAGCATTGATGCCGCCGGTGAATAACATCCACCGACCGCTCTTGGTCTTGATCCTTTTCGCAGATTCGAATGTGGAATCTTCAAACATGGCCAGCCTCTTCGATCGGGTATCGTTACTCCTATTTTAGACACCACGGGAGGGGGAATTGTTCCCGACTGGAAAATCCACACAAAGGAGCGAGTAAACCTTATCAGAACTTTGCTCCCGCTGCCAAGGGTGCCGCACAACTTGTGCAACTTTGAATCGCACGAAGCCCTTCTGAAACAGGCCCTTGCAGCTCCGCCGCAACTTCCGGTCAGGGGCGATTCCCCCTCCAGAATGGATGCAAGAATCGAGCTTGGCGGCCATAGGATTCAGCTCTTTGACTTTCTGGCTGCCGGCAGCGAGGCGGCCTTGCCTTTGCCCGCCCGCCTTTCTTGCCAGGCCACCAGCATCGGGGCCGCTACGGCGATGGATGAATACGTCCCGATGAGGATTCCCACCACCAGCGCGAAGGAGAAATCGTTCAGCACCGGACCGCCAAAGATGAACAGAGCGAGGACCGTGAGAAAGGTGAGGCCCGAGGTGAGCACGGTCCGGCTCAGGGTCTGGTTGATGCTGCGATTCACCAGTTCGGTCAAGCCCTCGCGACGGCTGATGCGAAGGTTCTCGCGAATGCGGTCGAAGACGACGATGGTGTCGTTCATCGAATAGCCGACCAGCGTCAGGATGGCGGCAATGACGGTCAGGCTGATCTCTCGGCCGGTCAGAGCGAAGGCGCCGACGGTAATGAGCGTGTCATGGAAGCAGGCCACAACCGCGGCCACGCCGTAAATCAGCTGGAACCGGAACCAGAGATAGATGAGCATGCCAAGCATGGAATAGAGCGTGGCCAGCGTTGCCTGCTTTTCGAGCTGGTGGCCCACCGTGGGCCCTACAACGTCCACCTTCACACCTGTGTTGGGGTTGAAGTAGTTGTTGTAGTGGTTCTGGAGCGCCGATTCGATTTCCTGACGGCCGGTATCAAGGGCCGCCTCATTGGATTCCACGGGCAGGCTGATGAGAACCCGGTGATCAGCAACCGGTCCGAAGGTCGTAATAGTTGCGTCCTTCACGCCTGCGTCGGCAATGGCATGGCGGATGGCTTCGATGTCCGGGGGATTTGTAAACTGCACATCCACCTGTGTGCCGCCTTGAAAATCCACTCCCAGCGGAACCGGGCTGCCGATGTGCGACCAGTTCCAACTCATTTTTGCGATGCCTGCGACGCTGAAAATCATGGAAAAGGCGAGGAAGTACCACTTCCACCCCAGCCAATTCACACTCGGATTGCGAAAGAATTCCACTTCTTGTCTTCTCCTGCTGACGAATCGCTGGCTCTAAATCGAAACCATCTCGCCGGCTTTCAATTTGTTCAAATGCGCCTCGAAGATGA
>CAZVYV010000354.1:0-3825 GCA_964630985.1 uncultured Occallatibacter sp. | reverse complement strand
TTCGGCACCGGCTACTCGTCGCTAACCTACCTGAAACGTCTTCCCGCGAACGTTTTGAAGATCGACCAGAGCTTTGTGCGGGACATGCTTGAAGAGCCGGAGAACCTGACCATCCTGGAGGGGGTTCTGGGTCTGGCTGCCGCGTTTCACAGGACCGTGATCGCGGAGGGAGTTGAAACCGCGGAACACGGCTTGATGCTGCTGCAAATGGGTTGCGATCTGGCCCAGGGTTTCGGCATTGCCGCCTCAATGCCGGCTCGGGAGCTGCGAGCCTGGGCGGCGACATGGCGCCCCGATCCGCGCTGGGCCGAAGTGCCTGTGGTTCGCGCGGAGAACCGGCCGGTGCTGCTCGCAACCGTCGAGCATCGCGCTTGGCTGGGAGCTCTGGAAGCAAGCCTGCAAGGCAAGCGCGCTGTTCCGCCGCCGCTCGATTCCAGCGTGTGCCGCGTGGGTATGTGGCTCGAGGAGGCAAAGCGGTCATCGCGCGGCACAGATTCCGCGGTCCTGGCGATTGAGTCACTGCATCGGCAAATTCACGAGTTGGCCGCGGAAATTGTTGCTTCCCATGCCGATGGCCTAAATCCCGACGGCTCGGCAGGTCTACGCCAACTTCACTACCTCCAAGACAAATGCCTGAAGCGCCTGAAGACCTTCGCGTGATGGTTTGTCGGTACACAATCTTGCATGCCAAGCCGCCCCATTGCTGCTCAGGGAACCATCCGTGCATTTATTCATGATGGGAGAAGGCTGTCCCGACCCGAACCTCTTCGGGCATGGCCTGCGGCTCGCGCAACGTGAGAACGGGGCAGCGGGCGTGAGAGAGCACGCGATAGATGGTGCGTTCGCGCGTCAGGTTCTCGAAGGCAAGGCGGTGCGTCGCTCCGAGAACGATCAGGCCGGCATGGCGCGCTGAGGCCAGAGCTAGAATCTCGATGAACGGATTGCCATGGGCGATGACTGGCTCGACAGCAGAGCAGCAGCCTGCGCCCGTTTGCTCAGCGAGGATGCGCAGCTCAACCATTGCCTTCGAGTCCAGGCCCGTGGGCATGCCTTTGCGCTGCATCATGTCGATGGGCGGAAGCACGTGCAACAGGACTAGCTTTGCGTTTCGTGTAGCGGCAATCTGGCAGGCAAGCGCTGCGCTCGGGCGAGAAGTCTCTCGAAGCGTGGTGGCATGCAGGACGACGCGTTCTTCGCCGCTCGCCACCGGGAGATGGGCCTCGGGTCCCACGGTCATGACCGGGAAGTACACCGAGCGCAGCACTTGTTCCGCTACAGACCCAAGAAGCAACTTACCCAGCTTGCTCCGGCTCCGCGTCCCAAGCAGCACACGGTCGGCCTGAAATTGGCGGACGGCGGCTGCAATCTGCTGTGTGGCGTGGCCCTCGTGCACCTCCTCGTCGCACCGGATGCCACGCCTGGCGGCGACTTCACACCATGGCCGCAGCATCTGTTCAGCGGTTTCCAATGCGCTGGAGGTGCTGTAGTAGGGCATTCCGGAGGCGTCTGCGGCGATGACAGCGACGGAAGCAGGAAGAACGTGGAGAAGGATCAGCCGTGCACCGGTTTCGCCTGCCTGCTCAAGGGCAAAGGGCATGAGATGGTCCAGATCGCTTAAGTCGGTGGCGACAAGAATCGTGGCCGGATGCGTCCAGCGGCCCATATCGGAACCCCGCATGGCGAACACCTCACACCCGCAAGCGTGTCACCGGGGGATGGGCCGGGATGTGTCAGAGCGCACCGCGGAATGTGAGTTAAATCACGCGGGACACCATCCGTGCGACAGCAGGCGAGGCGGTCAGGAAATAGAATCATGGCATGCTGATTGCGGTTATAACCATCTCCGACCGCTGCTCGCAGGGGCTAATGGCCGATACGGCTGGCCCTGCTGTGGTGGAGCTGCTCACTCGCGAGTGGCCGCAGGCGAAGATCCGGACGGCTCTCCTGAATGACCATGAGGATGCGATTGCTGCCGCGCTCGAAGAGCTTGTTCGGCAGGATGCGAAACTGGTGCTGACCGTCGGAGGTACGGGCTTGGGTCCGCGCGACCGGACTCCGGAAGCGACGCGACAGGTGATCGACCGCGAAGCGCCGGGGCTGGCCGAGGCGATGCGCACGAAGGGCACGGAGCGCAACCCTTTCGCACGGCTATCGCGTGGCGTGGCGGGGATGAGGGAAACAACGCTGATTGTGAACCTGCCCGGCAGCAAGCGCGGTGCGACGGAGAGTCTGGAGGCGATTCTGACGTTGTTGCGCCATGGGCTCGAGGTCGTTGCCGGATCGCAAAATCACCCTCAAACCTAAACCTGGTGCGAGTCGAGGAACACAGGGAACCTGGCGCGAACGAGCCGCGAGTAAACATTTTCCTAAAATCGCTTTCTTCCCTTCCCTGACCGAGCGCCAAGCCGGCATGGAATCGACACAACGTGCGGAATTCAATCGGGTTCTCTGCGCTTTTGCCCTTTGCAGCTCGCGAGAAAAACCGGGAAAACGGTACAATTCTCTTGCCCATGAGCAAACCCGACAGAGCACCCAAAAAACGCCGCCATATCAACGCGAATATTCACGACGTGGCCAGGCGCGCCCGCGTCTCCATTGCCACCGTATCGCGCGTGGTCAACCGCATCACAACCGTCGATCCGGATCTGGCGAAGAGAGTTTGGAAGGCCGTGGAGGAAGTTGGCTACCTGCCCAACACCCAGGCGCGAGCGCTGGTCTCAGGGCGCAGCCGCATCCTCGGCCTGATCGTTTCCGAAATCACCAATCCGTTCTTTCCTGAGCTGGTGCAGCAGTTCGAGAACCTGGCCGTGGCGCAGGGCTACGAGGTAATGATCGGATCGACAAACTACGATGCCGCGCGCACAGAGGCTCTGATTCGCCGCATGCTGCAGCGCAACGTGGACGGAGTGGCCGTGATGACCTTCGGCATTGAAGAGGCGCAGGTGCAGAAGCTGGTGGAGCATGAATTTCCGCTGGTCTTTGCCGATGCGGGACCTGACTTGCCAAATGTTCGCGTATTGAAGGTGAATTACGGCGAGGGAATCCGCGAAGCAGTGCAGCATCTGGCGGCGCTTGGCCATCGCCGGATTGCATTTATCAGCGGACCGTTGCGCATGCGCACCGCCGTAACTCGGCGCGATGCATTTCGAAAGTCAATGTACGAGCTGGGCCTCACCGTTTCTGGCGCTTATATCGTTGAAGGCGATCACACCATGGAGGGGGGCAAGGCGGCAATGGAGAAGCTGATCGAGCAAGCGGAACTTCCCACCGCGGTGATTTGCTCCAACGACATGACGGCAATTGGCGTTTTGCATGCACTCGATGAGACTACGCACAAGGTGCCCGCGGACATCTCTGTGGTGGGATTCGACGACATTCGTCTGGCGCAATTCATGCTGCCGCCATTGACGACAGTGCGGATGTCGTGCGCAGACTTGGCTGAAGCTGCTGTGCAGGCGCTGCGGGCCGGCATTGAGCCGGACCATCCGCAATCGGCGCAGAAAGAATGGCCGATCGGGACGCAGCTTGCAGTGCGCCGGTCAACGGGCTTTCCGCGTGGCGCGTTGCCGGCCCTGGGAAAGCAGAGATTTGGTGCGGCGCGGCGCGAGGGTCAGGCGAAGTAGCTCAAACCCCGAAAAATCGATCGAAGAATCCGAGCATGCGGCTCGACCTCGTGCTGCGGATCGTCGGGCGCTTTTCGAATTTCTGTCTGGTCGAGTTTCGAAGGCACACGCGCGGCTCAGTGCTTGTGGGGATGTTCGAGCGAGCGGCCGCGCTTCGAATCGAGCGCGCGCGTGGGCACGCTCATCACGAGTCGGCCGTGCT
>CAZVYV010000353.1:0-3827 GCA_964630985.1 uncultured Occallatibacter sp. | reverse complement strand
GTGAGCGTCGACGGGGACGCGCTCAACGTATAGCTGGGCGTTGCGGCTGTGATGGTGTAGGCAGCCGAAGCGACCGCGCTGTTGGTATATCCGGTGGCTACGGCGATGGCTTCGATGGTCTCCGTCGCCGAAACGGAGATCGCTCCGGTGTATTTCGTAGACGAAGCGGTGGGGCTCGTTCCATTGGTTGTGTAGTAGATGATCGAGCCGGTGGTGGCGTCCGTGATAGTCACACTCTGGGTTGAGGTGTAGGTGCCGGCGGCCGGTGAGAAGACGGGTGTGGTCGCGGCCGTCTCCGCCTGGATGGTGTAGGTGGCCGAAGCCACAGCGCTGTTGGTGTAGCCGGTAGCTACGGCGATGGCTTCAATGGTTTCCGTCGCCGAGACGGAGATCGCGCCGGTGTACTTGGTGGACGAGGCCGTCGGGGTGGTTCCATTCGTCGTGTAGTAAATGGTTGCACCGGTAGTGGCATCCGTGATGGTTACGCTCTGAGCCGCGGTGTAGGTGCCTGAGACCGGCGAGAAGACCGGGGTTGCCGCCGCCGCCAGATTGATAATGTACGCAGCCGACGCCACAGCGCTGTTCGTGTATCCGGTAGCTACGGCGATGGCTTCGATGGTTTCTGTGGCCGAAACGGAGATTGCTCCGGTGTATTTCGTAGACGACGCCGTGGGCGTGGTCCCATTGGTGGTGTAGTAGATGCTGGCGCCGGTAGTGGCATCCGTGATGGTTACGCTTTGAGCCGAGGTGTAGGTGCCTGCAATCGGCGAGAATACCGGCGTTGCCGCAGGCGGAGTGATGGTGTATGCGGCCGACGCCACGGCGCTGTTCGAGTAACCGGTGGCTACGGCGATGGCTTCGATGGTCTCCGTCGCGGAAACAGAGATTGCGCCGTTGTATAAGGTGGACGAAGCAGTCGGCGTGGTTCCGTTGGTGGTGTAGTAAATGGCTGCTCCGGTGGTGGCATCAGTGATGGTTACGCTTTGAGTTGAAGTGTAGGTGCCTGCAGGCAGCGAGAATACCGGCGTTGCCGCAGGCGGAGGAGCGGTGTAAGTGACCGGCGCCGTGCCGGTGGCGGCGGAGTAATTGGAATCACCGCTGTAGTTGACGGAGAGCGTGTAGGGTCCAGCGGTGAAGCTATTCGCCGGAATGATAAAGGTATAACTTCCGCTGGAAAGTGTCTCCGTTGCTGAACTGTAAGTGCCTCCCGCCAGGGTTACTGTCCCGGTAGGCGTAGCGCCGGAGCCAGTTACCGTGACCTTCACGCTTAGGCTTGACGACGTGCTGGTGCTCGACGAAGCCGGCGTTACGGTCACAGTTGCGGTGAGCCCGTTCACGGTGAGTGTGGTCTCGCCATTCACGGTCGGATAGGTGGTGTCGCCGCTATAGACGGCAGTCAGGCTGTCTTTACCGGGGTCGAGCGTAGAGGTTGCGTAGGTTGCGACCCCGGCGGAGTTGAGCGCAACTGTACCCAGGGTTGCAGAGCCGTTCTGGAATTCGACGGTTCCCGTCGGAACCGATGCGTAAGTCTCTGTTGGTGTGACAGTGGCAGTCAGGGTGACCGTTTGGCCTGCGGTTGCAGGAGATGGTGAGGCGGCAAGCGCTACGGTGGCCGTTCCCTGCGGGGCGATCTTCAGCACAAAACCATCGCCGTATCCGTCAAGAGTGCTGCTACCCGCGAATGCCTGCTGGAAAGCACCCGGTGTAACGATGAGCCCGGTGCCGTTGATGTTACCGGCGAGATAGATGTCGCCTGACGCATCGACTCCGAGCCCAGCCGTCTCGCTGTTATTGGGGCTATAAATGATCGTGGAAAAGAGAAGGCTCTTGCCGGTCGGGTCAAACTCGGCCACAAAAGGCTCGGTTTGGTTTGCGTTCGGCTCAACGGGGTTAACCTGGGGAAAGAGGCTGCCGCCAGCCATCCCCGTAATGTAGACGTTTCCGTTGCCATCCAGCGCGATGGGGCCGGCGCCTTGTGCGCTGTCGCCGCTGCCGGTGACGTCCCCCAGATAGGTGCTCCAGTCGATGGCCGTAGCGGTGGAATTCAGCTTGACAACGAAGTCTGCATTGCAGGCGCCAGTACTCGCGCCGCAAGCCGTTTGGTAACTGCCTGTGGTCACGGGAAAATCCGGGGATGTCGTAAACCCGGTGACGTAAGAGTTTCCCGCGCTGTCAACGACGATCGCGTTGGCCAGGTCGTTCCGGAACTCTGTCTGACCACCGAGGTAGGTGGCGTAGGCGAGCGACGCGCCACCAGTTGCCGTGACGGGGTTGAATTTGGCGATGAAGCTGCGATCTTGCGGCAATTGACCCTCTACGGCCGGGCCTGCGGTGGGCTCAATCACGCCGGCCGTCGTAGGCAGATTCGGAGACACGGTGTAGCCAACCAGATAGAAGTTTCCGCTGGAATCGACATTGACTCCGGTGGTCCACGTGGTTTCGCCGCCGCTGGTGTTGATTGTGGTGCCGAAGAGGCTGGAATACAGAAGATCCGCACCTGTGGGATCGAAGACTGCGATAAAGGCGTAGGGGGAAGCTAACCCATAAGTCCCAACAGGGGGAACTCCCGCGATGACGGCGCCGCTTGTGGTGGGAAAGCATGTATAGGGGTACGGGCCCGCCGGGTTGAGGGCGGTTCCGTCGTAGCATGAAGTATAACTATAACCTCCGACATACGCTCGGCCCGCTGCGTCCACGGCAATGCTGACGCCATGCTGGACACCGTCTCCCCCGAGGAAGGTGGAGTAGACGAGAGCGGTTCCAGCGGCATTCAGTTTCGTGACATAGGCGGAGTTATTGCCGGCCCCGGCGCAGGCGGAGACCTCGGGGATTCCGGTCGGGGGTTTAGGTGCGGGTGAGCAGAAAGCCTCGTAGGCGCCGGCGGTGATTGGGAAATCATTTGAAAAGGTCTGGCCGGTCACATAGGCTTCTTTGTTGGCGTCAACCGCGATGGCGTAGGCGTAGTCTGCCCCGGTGCCGCCGCCGCCAAGATACGTGGAATAGACCAGCGAACTGCCGTCGGGGCTGAACTTGGTCACGAAAGTTGTCGGGGCTCGACTGTTCGACGGGGTTACGTTGTTGGTCGACTGGTAGGGGTTCTCGACCGGAAAATTGGTGGAATAGGTGGTGCCCGTAACATAAACGCTGCCCTCGCTGTCGAGCGCCAGACCCTGGGTGTAGTTATAGCCGCCAACTGAGCTGCCGATCGTGTCTGTGGCGCTTCCACCCAGGTAGCTGGCGTAGCTGAGAACGGGGTCGATGATCAGCGGTTTGGAGTGGTCGTAGGCTCCAAGGCGAAAGCCGATCTTGTTAGTGGCCACGTCAAATGAGCCGTCGACTGCGATCCTCTTATCGCCGTCCATCTGGTAGAGGGCCGGCTTTTTGAAGCTGGCCGGCCCGTTGGCCGCCGTCAGCACCAGGTTGCCCTCGGCGTCCACTGTTGCTCGGGCGCCATCAATCTGCCAGGCAATGCGGCCCGCATCCGCGCCAGGGGCGACGACAAAGTCGTACTCCAGTTGACGCTGGTTCCCGTAGAAGACCAGATCGACGCCAGGGTAGACCTGCGCGTAGCTGACCTTGCCGTACGTGGAGATGCCGGCGCGCCATTTTTTTGGGTCGTTGCCGATGAAATAGCTCACCACGCCTGGCAGCGGATCGGTTCCGGCGACAGCCGCAGCGGGGCTGGCGCCCACGAGCTTCATGCGCAGCGTATCGACGGGGACGACCGCAGGCGTTTGGCCCTGCAAAGGAGAGGCCGGTTGCTGACGCTCCAGATTCAGGACGACCTCGTCCTGCGTGAGAAACATCGAGTAACCGGAGCCGCGGGA
>CAZVYV010000352.1:1181-3847 GCA_964630985.1 uncultured Occallatibacter sp. | reverse complement strand
CTCCACGATGCCCCGGCTGACAGCAGTGCGCTACACGATGCCCCGGCAGCCCGAAGTTCGCCACACGACGCCCCGGCAGCCAGAAGTGCGCTCCACGATGCCCCGGCTGACAGCAGTGCGCTCCACGATGCCCCGGCTGACCGCAGTTCGCTCCACGACTGTTCGCGGTCAACTACTAACTTCCTAATCGCATTAATCAATTCATCTTTCTTTGACATCTTCTCCTTCACCTTCCCGGGGGTAAACCCCGCCGTTTCATCGATTCCACTTCTTGGCCCCAGCTTATTTCTTGAAAGAAAAAGCTACCCACCTCCGTAGGTTCCCCCAAAAAAATGAGGCAGAAAACCCACAGGCAGGCAGCTTCGTCCTGTCAACAGGTAGTGTCACGGGCTCGACGGGTTCTGTCAAGATTGTTCGAGCCTCATCGGTTGTGAAAGCGCCAAATCGTGTTGCTGCTCAGGCGTCAGCGTTGCCAGATAGCGAAGCCACTTCGCGGCTTCCCCCCATGCCTGTTCCCTCCCGCGGCACGGTTCTGAGAGAATCCACTTGCCGGCGATCACGCGAAACCACCGCATTTCCTGAAGTTCAGTATGGACGAGTAGACAGTTTCCGCCGAAGCTCCAAGAATGTGGCTCGTAGGTTGAGGAATAAAGAACGGTATCCGCTTCCGGATACCGCCCCCTTACGTATTCTTCGGCTTCTGTCATCAGTTCAGCAACCTCGCGATGCACTCGATCTTCACAATTCGCGCCGCCTTCAAGGAGATATACGGGCTTTGGTCGGCCAAGTCCGCCGCGATCCTGCTCGCGACCGAGCAGTCGTCCGGCCCGCGAAAGTAAAATCCTTCCTTGCTGCGCCCGATATTCAGGTGTGCCATCCAAAGATGCGTCAACTCCGGTTCCTGTGCCTTCACTCTCGCCATTCCGGTCCTTTCGACTGTTTCCGGTTTCGCTGCCCCGTTTTATCCTGCCGCCAGCGCTACGGGGCCTCACGCTGCGCGGTCAATCAAGGCCGGATTCTGCTCCTGAAAGATGACAGAGGTTGTCTTTTGATGACTGATAGTAGTTCTTTGGGCAAAGAAAGTACTCACTGGTAATAGGAATACCGTCAGCTGAACCCCTCTCTTGTATTTCCAGAATCGGCTGGATTGGTTTGTCAATGGTCTCACCTCCCTTCGGGCGGTAACTCAAAGCACCGGCTCCGCCACACCCGATGCAGATTTCCCTTTTTCTCTTTCCGCTGCGAGCGCTTCACCGCCTCGGTCGCCACAATTAATCCCATCTTCTCCGCGCGCAGCATCGCCGCCCCGATCGCGGAGAGATTATGCGTCCCCGGCGGCTCCGGCAGCGCTTCGAGCTCTTCCAGCACATCGTCGCTCGTCAGCTCCGCCCTCTTTCTGGCAGCCGCCAGCACACAGCCATCGAAGATGTGCCGCCACCGCGGATCGGCATTCGCATCCGCCCGCGCCATCCCCTCCTGCGCTGCCGCCGGCAAACGCTGGCTAAAGTCCAGCGTGAACTGCATTCCCGCCGCGGCCGGCTGCGTGCTCATCGTGCGGGCCTCCGCTTTTTCCAGTGCCCCGTCGGCACCACGCCGACACCCGCCATCCGCCGCGCCAGGGTATTCCGGTGCACGCGCATCTCGCCGGCCAGCGCGCACTGGTTGCCGCCGGCCAGCGTCAGTCCCACCCAAAGATATTCTCGCTCCAGCAAACTCTTCACATGCAAAAACGTGAAGCCCTGCCGCCATGCCTCTGCCGCCAAAGCCTGAATCATTCCGGTCATCGATCCCTGCGCCGGAGCCACCGGCAAACTGCGATCATCGGGCATCACCCCTCCTTGATCGCGCCAGCCTTGGCGAGCGCGGCGCGGGCTACTCAGTGCCAGCATTCAACCCCTCTAGCCACTCCGCCCACTCCGTCAACATCTGCCTGCGCTGCGTTGCGTACTCGGCTTTGTTGTAAACTCCCCGGATCTTGTTGCGCACGGTGTGGTTCATCGCCTTCTCGATCCAGTCGGCGTTGTACTCTTTCTCGTTCAACAGCGTCGACGCCGTCCGCCGCAGATCGTGCGGCGAGAACTTCGGCATCCCCCACTTTACCCGCGCGATCGCCTTGTTCAACACCGCCGGCGACATCGGCTGGCTCGCCGAGGCCTGCGACGGCAGCACGTAGCTCGATCCCGCCCTGTTCAGCGCCCACATCGGCGCCGTGCGCGCCAGCTCCTTAAAGATTTCGAGCGCCCGCAGGCTCAGATAAACCATGTGCGGCCGCCCGCTCTTCGAGTCCGCCGCCGGAACCTCCCAGGTACCATCGATAAGGTTCACATGCTCCCAGCGCGCCGCTAGCAGCTCGCCCTTGCGGGCGAGAGTCAGCAGCAGCAACTCGAGCGCCAGCGCATTCACGCGGCCCGTCTCCGGCAGATGCCGAAAGAATTGCCGCAGCTCACTCTCGCTCAGGGCCCGCGTGCGCGGCCTCAAGCGGCCCACAAAGTCCCGCGCCAGCCCGGCTACGGGATTCTCGTCGACCAACCCGCACGCCGCCGCATAGCGAAACAGCCGGTCGAGCAGGTCGCGCAGCTTGATCGCCGCTGCCGGCCGCCCGCGGTCCCGCTTGTGAAAAACAAGCGACCGGACCTCCGCGATTCCAACCTTGCGGAGCTGCATCC
>CAZVYV010000352.1:0-1081 GCA_964630985.1 uncultured Occallatibacter sp. | reverse complement strand
CGCCAGCCGCAGCCCGCGCCCCGCCGCGATGTAACGCACCGTGTCGCGCCAGGGCAGCTTCGCAATCGCCGTCTCGGTCAGTTCAGCCATTGGCCTTTAACCTTTCCATCTCCGTCAACTCGCGCGCCACTTCCCGCGACAGAATCCCGATCCCGTGCTCCTCCAGGATCGCGTTCGCGGCATTGAAGATCCTCGCGCGGGCTTCAAGGTTTCCCGCAGCCAGCCAGCGCGGCCAGTTCACCTCGAACTCGCCGGCCAGGTGCTTCGACGCATGGTGCAGCGTGCTCAGCGCCTCAAGGTGCCGCGCGGTTTCAATGCCCCTCATGGGTTCTTTCCTGATGGGCCTGCATGTATTCGAATTCCTGTACATAAGAACTAGGCGGCGCCGATTGACATGCGCCGATGGGCGCATCCACCGGCTTCAGGCATTCATATTGCTTTGGTATCTCTCGCCTCTTCTCGGCCACATGCCGGTTGCCCTCTTGCTCGGCCATCTTGCGGCTCATCGATCCGCCCAGGCCAGCGGTCGTGAAAAACATATTCCAGCAGCCGCAGATGCAGGCCGCCACGCCAAGGCACGGCGTGTCTTTCGTGCCTTCAACCATGATGATCTCGTGCATGATCTCCTCCGATTTGTGGACCTTCGATGCAATCTCAACCCGGTTAAAACTGTATAGCGAGAACCGATTCTGAGTAAACGTAGCGCATAAAGTTTGTGGTGTCAAGTCATTCTATGGCAGGGAATGGAAAATTCCCGCGTTCGTGCCCATTTTTCTGTTGATTTTTTCTTATATTGGAGTAGGCTGTTTCTCAAGTAATACAGCATGGCAAGCAAAACCAGCATCGAATGGACCGATTCCACCTGGAACCCGATCCGCGTCCGCGTCAAGCCCAACGCTGCCCAGATCGCCTACGCCAAGGGCTACACCTCGCTCGTCCCCATCGCCGAAAAGATGGTCGGCCGCATAGGCCAGCACTGCGAGCACGTCTCCCCTGGCTGCGAGCACTGCTATGCCGAGAGCAATAACCACCGCTGCCTGCCCGGCAACGGCACCGGCCTCCCCTACGACCGCCGCTCGCG
>CAZVYV010000351.1:0-3853 GCA_964630985.1 uncultured Occallatibacter sp. | reverse complement strand
GCAGTTTAACCATCATCGCCTAAACACGCACCAGTTGAGCAAACTCCAAGGACTGATGGGGTCACCTTGGCCGCACACGCATTTTAGAATCTATTGGAAAGACGCAAACGGGGGAACCGTTAACGAGGTTGGGAATTATCCGTCGGGAAGCGCCCGAGATACCGCCCTCCGGTGCGAAAACCACGAAGCGCATGAGAATCTCGACGAGAATGGTTTATGCGCGATCTGTTTGGCCTACGAAGCCGGACGAAAATCACGCGTGGCCCGAGACGCCGAGATCGCCCAACTCCACGAAGATGCGCGCCGAGTCGCTGATGCGGTGAACCTGGAACTGGACGACCTGCGAACCAAATGGAACGCGGCCGAGCGGAAACTGTCCGGCGCCCGACGAGCAGCAATCGAGGAGTGCGCGACACTAGCTGACTCTTTTTCGGGTTGCTCAATGCTTGCCCAGGAGATTCGCAAACTGGCTTCCCCAGAGAATCAGTTCACATGCACAGCCTGCCACAAGACGTTTGCGTCCACTCCAGAAGATGCAGAAATCGGGCATCTCTGTATAGCGGCCGACCGTGGACTGACGCAGCGGGAAGCAATCGAGGAAATCAAACGATCTCCTGCGGTGGCTTCCCCAGATAAGGAGCAGATATGAGCGAGTGGATTAGCGTTGAGGATAGGCTGCCGGACGAGAATGTTCGCGTGTTGATGTGGTTCAGGGCTGCGGCAAACGAGTGGAGGGCTACCTTCGGAGAGATTAATTGCGGACACTGGAGACCAGAAGGAGGGAACGGAAATTTCGATGATCGTGTTACCCACTGGATGCGCTTACCCGATTCTCCGGTGGCTTCCCCAGAGAAGGAGACTCCATGAATTCCAGGCAACGAATCGGTCTAGTTCTGCTTATCATACTATCGAGTTCCCGAACTAACGACTTTGCCGACTGGATTACGAGTATTTTGGTGTTTGTTGCTTCATTACTAGTTTTCGTTGACTAAGGACGGGGGGTGCGTTCCAACACGTCGCCAGTTCTATTACAGGAGAAAACATGAAACAAAGATTTGCACTTGCGGCCGTCGCGCTGACGGCTATGCTGTTCACCGGATGCAACGGCTCGAAGAACGCGGCGCAGTTGAAAATGCTGGCGTCGGAGCACAAAATTCAGGACATTCAAAAACAGGAGGCAGATCTAAACAATCGCTTCCAGGCAATCAATGTGCAACTCCAAGCCATCAACGGAGAGTTCCCCGAGATGGGCCCGGCGCTAAAGCAGGCGCAACTTGACTGGCAGAAGAAAGTTGCGGAGATCTACGCGAAGCACGGTACGACCGAGAAAGACGTGCAGGCGCGCATCTCAGCCGTGCAAGCGAAGCAGACACCATTGACAGAGCAATTCGCCGCACTCGATGCGCAACTGAAACAAGCCGCCGCCGAACTGCAGGCACAGAAAGAAGAGTGGGCAAAGAAGCAAGGGAAGCCGCTGGACCTGTTCGACCTGGATACCGGGACGATGGAGTTTACGGCGAAAAAGGCGGTGACGCCGTGAACGAGGATGCGGTAACGTCTCCGAAGGGACAATCTACAATTAACTACCTTCCCCGCGGCGATCGCGTCATAGTGAAGCGGTTGCCACGCCCTGAGCCGGAAGAAGGCGAGATGTTTACGCCCGACTCCCAGCAGAAGCTGTTGGATGAAGGCGAGGTTATCGCAGTGGGTGCCGTGCCGGACATCAACGTAGGCGATCACGTATGCTTTTTAGAGTACGCGGGGACAACCATCGAGATCGACGGGCAGCAGTACCTTTCGATGCGGGAGTGCGAGGTTCACGGTATCCGCAAATGACCAAACTGGCTGGAAGAAAAGTAAACAGTCACAATCTGCGGCAAACCAATAGGTTAGATCCGAGCCTACGCGCTGCTGCCATGGAAGGTGAGTGTTTGAAGCAGCACGCCGTAATGTTCACCACGAATGGATGGCGATTCTGCCCATGGTGCGGGAACGAACTTAAGATCATTGCTAGGTGCGAGCAATGCGGTGGCCGATTTCTATCAGAGGCCGCGTTTCATGTACACCGCGGCGGACACTTAGCTTTTTATAAGTCCAACCGATGCCCATACGCAGAGGAAAATGAGCAACATATCGTTAGGTATCGGGTAAACCGTAACCGCATGTTCTGTGTGAACTGCAACCGAGAATACCCGGTGAAAAACGAACTGGATCACTTGAAAGGACTCAATGCCCAAGCAAACACTAAACAGTAACGCAGCCCGCGCCGCACTTGCTCGCGGGTTAGACAAAGTAGCTGATGCAGTCAAGGTTACGCTCGGCCCGCGCGGCCGCAACGTGCTACTGGATCGGCCAGGACAACCGCTGGCGACCCGCGATGGAGTCACAGTCGCGAAGGAAATGGCAAACCTGCCAGACCCGTTCGAGCAGATGGGTGCGCTGTACGCGCGCGAAGTGGCTGACGCATGCGTGACAGAAGCGGGAGACGGCACAACGACGGGGACGGTTATCCTGCAGGCGATCGTGAAGGAAGGGCTCAAGCTCGTCGACGCCGGCGCGGAGCCGTTGTTGCTAGCGGACGGGATAGCGATGGCGGCCGCGGCATGCGCGCAGAGTGTCAAGGCGATGTCGATTGAAGCAACGCCCGAACTGGTCCGCCAGGCGGCCATCATATCGACTCACGGCGATGTGGAACTGGGCACGCTGATAGCGGAAGCGACTTGCAAGGTTGGCGCGACGGGCGTGCTCGAACTGCAAGAGAGCCGGGACGAGAACACGACCATTGAACATCTTGGGGGATTCTATTTTGAGCGAGGATGGAAGCCGCACCAGTGGATGGCGCGCGACAAGAGTGGGCAAAAGTGTGTACTCAAGAACCCCTACATCCTGATTTCAGAGCGGTTGATAGTCGGCGCCACGCAAGGGCTCAAAGGCGACCATTTAAACAACATCGCGGAGCAGGTAGCCAAGACGCGCCGGCCGTTACTGATTGTTGCCGAGGACTTGCAAGGGGATGCGCTGCAATACTTTGCCGTCAACTTGCAAGCGGGAAACATCCAAGGCTGTTTTGTGAAACTGCCCGGCTTCGGCGACCAGCGCGCGGCGGCGATCGAGGACTTGAGAATCGCGTGCGGCGCGAAGAAGGTGCATTCGCAAGTCTCACAGGATCCGAAAGACCAACTGAGCAGCTTCACGGTGGCTGATCTTGGATGGTGCGAGGAAGCGGTAATCTCGCCCAACCGGACAGTGTTGATCGGCGGCGGCGCAAACGAAGTTCTCAAGACGAAGCGAATCAAGCAGTTAATCGACCAGAGCCAGGAAGCGGCCAATGCGTTCGAGCGAGAAAGTCTTGACCACCGGATTGCGCGGCTGACGGGAGGCGTAGCAGTATTGAGGGTCGGAGCCCATTCCGAGCCGGCTATGATCGAAAAGAAGTCTCGCGCAGAGGACGCAATCCACGCCTGCCGCGGCGCACTGCAGGAAGGCGTTGTGCCAGGTGGGGGAGTGGCGCTGTTGCGGGCGGCGAGCCGGTATGAATACACAGCAGGCCAGCCAGGATTCAGTGACGGGCAGAAGGTGCTGATCGAGGCAATAGGAGAACCGGCGCGGCAAATCATACGAAATGGTGGTTACGATCGTGCCGACGAAAAGGTGACAGACATTGAGCACGGTACGATTCAGGGTGATTATGGGTTTAACTCTGCGACCGGGCAGTTCTGCTCGATGTTTGGAGAGGGCATCGTGGACCCCACCAAGGTGGTGCTGACGGCGCTGCAGAAGGCGGCCAGCATCGGAGCCTTGATCCTGACGAGCGAAGTCATGGTTTGCGACATTCCCGAGGACAAAGCCGTGC
>CAZVYV010000350.1:0-3856 GCA_964630985.1 uncultured Occallatibacter sp. | reverse complement strand
TCTGAGCGGTGATGCCAGATGCTGTTCCGGACGCCGAAACCCCTCCTGAAACGGGCTCCACATTGGCGATCGAGGTTCCAGCCGTCCCCGTGGCAGAAACTGCTCCTGGAAGAGCAGAGACTGATGGAACCAAGGCGGCCACGGCGCCGTTACCAGCCACACCGGAAACGGTGCGCACCACCGAGGCCGTAACTGATCCTGCCGCGCCGGTCGACGCGACGCCACCCGCCGCCGGCTGGACGTCTGCTATGACTTGTGCCGCTGCCCCGGTCGCGGCAACCCCGGAACCGGCGATCTGAACAGATGCGACGACGGAAGTCGCCGCGCCGATCGCCGCAACTCCCGTTGGAAGTGCCAGAACGTTCGCGACAAGGCTTGCCACGGCGCCGATCGCCGCAACTCCGGTGACAACGCCAGAACTTGCCGCCGACGATACTGACTTGTCGATCGCGATGTCGAAGAACGCAGCGCCCGAGTTAGTCGGGTCGAACCATTTACCTGTGTCTAGTGATGGATCATAAAAGAACGCCATGGACTTACTGACAGAGCAGCGATGTCACGCCATTGGCAACGTAGTTTCCGTTCACCGGATCGCGAAAGTTGAAGCGTGATCCAGCCGGAGTTGTCCCGGTGATGACGTAGAGCGCTGGAAATTGCGGTTGTGTCGGATCATAGATGTGCCAACTCTGTCCTATCTGGCACTGCGGAAGATTTGTCGTGAATGATTGCCCATTCATCGAGAACGTGTCGTCTGTGGTGATCAGAGTTTGCGTCCCAGGTTTAAGTTGGAGCGTTCCAAGATCAATGGCGGTCTGAGCCTCAGCGTTCATGGCTGCCGACAGAATAGCAAATGTCAGAACTATTTTCTTCGCTATCATTCCGCCTCGCATCTTGATCCGGGCTGGATCGTCAACGTGTTTGCGCTCGGATGTGCCTGGACGCTCAATGTCGCTGTGCCATTAACCGTCGCCGCGTGCTGCACCGTAACGTAGTAATCCACGCCAAGATCAGTAGCTGTCGTCGTCAATGACGCGCTGGTAACGGCCGTGCCATATGTCGCCGTCCTGATGATGGCCTCTCCAGGCGTCGCGAGCGTCGGTGTCGTCACAAGTCGTTGGTTTAATATTTGCGGTGTACCGGCAGAACCCGCGATAGTCATCGAGAGAGTGGCGGTACCACTAACCTGGATCACCATATGGCATCGCAGGTTCAGTATCTGGTTTCCGGTGATTTGGAATTGGAATGGATGAGAACCGGCCGCGCACGCACCGTTCGCACCCTCGCATATCGTAATGAAACCTGTGCCTGTGTTAGTATATGCCGCACTCGTGCCTAGCTCCACTACATTGTTTACGGGCGGAGTTATGGTGGTGTAGTTGCAGTTAAAGGTGTTACGGGCGAAGAGATGCCTGAACATATAGCTCGTGATGATGCACGAACCGTAGTCTGAAGGATGCTGGCCGTCTTGCGGCTGAAGAAGTCCGGCCGCGATAGACGCCGCAATGTTCGCCGCCGTGTCTTGCACGATGAAATTAGGACTGCCGCCAGTCGTGTTTGATACGGCCCCACCCGTGACTCCTTGCCCGGCCCATGCATCGCTCAGGGTCATCACGTCCCAAGGCAGTGTGCCAGCAGCAGCGCCGAATTGCGTCGGATTTTGCCCGTAGGACCATGCGTACTGCTGAATGAAGGCGTATTGATTGACCGTGGTCGAATTGTATGGGGTTGGAATAAAAAATGAGAACGCTGCGCCGCGATTGTTGCATGCAGTCGCGACCGTCTGGAAATTCGCGATGGCCTGCGCTGGCGTAACGACGCCTGGGTTCTGCGCGTCATTCTCGCCACCTTCGTGTATGCAGAGCCCGACCTGACCCGCGAGAAGATTGAACCATCCTAGCCCCGTCGCGGAAGTCCAGAAAGCCGATGAAATCGCGCCCTCACCCATATTGTCAACGGCAACGCCGACGTTCCCCATCGTCGTGATGGCCTCGTATCCTCCGAGGAACGATGACGTGCCGGTCGATGTCAGCGTAAACGTCGAATTGACGAGGCCGCCGGTTTGCGTGAGCGTCCCGCTAGACGCAGTTGACGATGCTGAAAGTTGATAGGTTCCGGCCCCTCCTGACGTAGCACCGGTCATCTGTTGAACGATCGTCGTGCCGCCCGTTACCGATGTTCCGGATAGCACGCCTCCGACAGCAAATGTTCCGGTGGCCACCGTGGTAACGGTCAACGTGGTTCCGCTTATCGACCAGGACGAAGCCGTGGCGGTCGTAAGTGATGCATTCGAGAACGACTGCACCGCACCTTGCGTCGATCCAGCCGTGGTCCCGCAGGCCGTACCTAGCGAAGTGCCGCCCACCGTTACGGTCCAGCCAGTGTTCGATGTCGTCTGCACGCAATATATGTTTAGCGCACGGTATCCCTGACCGACATTGATCGTAAGAACACAAGTCGCCGAGCAATTGAGCAGCGAACCGCCGCTGATCGCATAACCTGATAGTTGCGGACCATAGATTGTAGAGACCGCTACCGTGCCTGACGTTAGTGTGTACCCTCCCTCACCGCCGTCTACGGTCGTGTTCGAATTAATCAGCCGAAATGGGATGCGTAATCCCGTCGAATATTGCACGAACGTCTTCAGCAGTTCGTTGCGAAGCGCCAGCATAGGCGAATTGATCCCCATATAGGGACCGAACGTGCAAGGGGATATCTGATAACAAGTAAGGATACTGTCGGCGAAACTTACGATCCGACAAATCTGGGTCAGCGATTTACGCAGGCAACCATAGAACGGGTCGAGCGCTCCGCTCGATGTATTCGTGTAGGCTCCTACAGAAAAGTAGTCACTATCCCCGACGATGACATTGGTCCCGTTCGCGACGATATCGCGCGAATAGGTTTGCGAAATCGTGGTGCCTGTGCCACTGGCAGTCTTTGCGGTGACCGTGAAAGCTCCCGTCGTGTTGTTCTGGATGTGCCAGTTTCCGTTGTTCGGAAAAATCAAAGTGGCCGCGCTGGTCAGCGCGCCAGTTACTATGATTGTCGGGGGTGAATACTGTGCGGCTGTCAGCGTCGTGCTGCCACCCGTCGTGCTGATCGATGTAGCGCCGATAAGACCGCTTTCATTATCGACGTAGGTATCGGTCGCTACCTTTGTCGTGTTGTCCGCGCCGGTCTGCGTCGTCGCGGCGGTGCCGTTGGCTAGCGTCGTCGAAACCGATGCCGTTCCGCTTGCGAATTGCGTAACACCTGTTGAGCCAGAGAAGTTCTGACCGGTGCCGCCCCATTGCGGATTAACAGCAGTGCCCTGCCACACCCCCGTTGCAATCGTACCAAGTGAAGTCAGCGACGATGTGACGATACCGGATGGCAGTGCTGTGCCAGAAAGATTCGCTGCTGGAAACCCCGAAGTGTTAGTCAGAGTCCCGCTAGAAGGCGTACCGAGAACGCCACCATTAAGCACCGGACTTCCCGCCGTGCCCACAGCTATCGCAAGTGCTGCCTCAACGCTAGCTCCGAAGCCGCTGATCTGCGCCAACGGGTAGCCGGACGTAATACAGCCAACACCAGTTCCAGAGGTGTATTGCAGCCAATTTCCGGACGCCGAGCACGATGGCCAATTCTGTCCGCTCGGCGTCGTTCCTGTTAACGCACCAAGCCATTGGTTGGCAGAGAGTGCGGGAAGTGCCGCGTAGGGCAGGCCAGTGGCGTTTGTGAGCGTCAGCGAGGTTGGCGTCCCGAATGCCCCTGAGAACGTCAGCAAGCCGCTTGCAGCGTTCGTGGCGTTGCCCAGCGCAGTAACCACCCCGGTCCCCGGAGTGATGCTGGTGCCCCACGCCGAGCCCGTGGATTG
>CAZVYV010000349.1:2783-3860 GCA_964630985.1 uncultured Occallatibacter sp. | reverse complement strand
TGTCTTATGTGCATCACGTCGCCGTCCTGCACAAGGTACTCTTTGCCTTCCAGGCGCAGTGTTCCCTTGGAACGCGCGGCGGCTTCCGATCCCGCTTCCAGCAGATGATCCCAGCGAATCGTTTCCGCGCGGATGAAATGATGCTCCAGGTCGGAATGAATCGCGCCGGCGGCCTGCGGAGCTTTGGACCCTGCGGGCACTGTCCACGCGCGGCATTCATCTTCGCCCGCAGTGAAGAAGCTGATCAGCCCCAGCAGTTCGTAGCTTTTCCGGATGAGCCGAACCAGGCCGCTTTCGTGCAAGCCGTAGCTCTCTAGAAAGTCCGTTGCCTCGGCGTCGTCCATGTCCGCCAGTTCCGCTTCTACTTTGCCGCAGATCGCCATCGCGCCCGCGTTGGGCCTGTTTGCAATCGCGTCCAGTTTGTACTTGGCTACTGCGGACTCAAGATCGGCCCCCAGCGTCGAGCTCTCGCTCACGTTTAGTACATACAAGATGGGCTTTTGCGACAAAAACATAAAGCCGCGGATGAGCTTTTTCTCCTCCGCCGTCATCTCCATGGCGCGCAGTGGAATTTCCTTTTCCAGCATTTCCTTCGACCGCACGAGCAGCGCTTGTTCGCGCTCCAATTCGCTGGTGCGGCCTTTCTTCATATCTTTTTCGACCCGCTCCATCCGTTTTTCAACCTGGCCAAGGTCGCTGAGCATCAGGTCAAATTCAACGTTTTTAGCGTCGCGCAGCGGGTCAATCGGCCCTTCCTGTGGAACAGCGTCGTTCTCAAACGCGCGCAGCACATGAATCAGAGCATCCACGTTGCGAAGGTTCGTCAGGTACGCAGTTTCTTTCAGCGCTTCCTGCCCGATACCCGCGACGTCAACGAATTCCACCGAGGCGAAGGTCGTCTTTTTCGGGGAATAGAGCGCCGACAGCTTTTCCAGACGCTCATCGGGCACTCGAGCTACGCCGAGGTGTGCCTCGCGCGGATTAGCCCGCCCGTGCTCGTCAACTTTGGCTTTGGTAAGAATCTTGAACAGTGAAGTCTTGCCCACCTGCGGCAGGCCGATAATGCCGGTCTTCATA
>CAZVYV010000349.1:0-2683 GCA_964630985.1 uncultured Occallatibacter sp. | reverse complement strand
CAGTCCCGCCGAGCGCACATCGGCCTCGCCGGTCGCGTGTCCCGAGCCTTTGCGATAAACGAGCCAGATCGGCACGCCGGCATTGGTCTCCTTCGCAGTCGACTTGAACGCACGAGCGAGCTCTGCCGCCGTATTCACGCGAGCCACGATTACATCCGCGCCGTTGCGCGATTTCTTATTCGCTTCGCCCAACGCAGTTTCGAGCGCTGCGTCGTCAACCGTTCCAATTACCCAGACCGTCGATTCCGGCGTAATCCCCAGCTTCTTCGCGAGGGTGGGAGGCGGCGTCAGAATAGCCTTGGCCCATTTCTCCGCAATCGCCGCATCCAGCTTCAGAGCTACGACGTCCGGGCCGACCTTGAACCGAAGGGCCGCGCCCTCGGCGCGCACGTTGCGCAGTACGGAGAAGGGAAGTCGGCGGCGAATCTCACCGCGCAAAATCAATTCCGGAGGTTCGATGAGCGCTTTGACGCGCGCAGTTTCGCCGTTCCATTCGCACAGGCAGTGCGCTTCGCGCCCCATGCACGCAACCCTCCATCGGTCATTCGAGTTTCAAACTTGTGCGCTTTCCGCCCTCGCCATCAGCACTACAGTCGCCAGCCCCAGCAGAAGGATTGCCTCTTCCACGAACTCGCTCCGGTTATGCAGCTTGTTGAAGTGCATCGTAGTCGCATCGGCAGGAGCGGATGTGTCAATTGTCCCTCCAGCGGCAATTCGGTCACGTTCCATGGCGGGAATGATCTCGTATTGCGAATAAACCGTCAGCGCAATCATCAACACGATAAAAGCCATCGGAACCAGCACCGCGCGCGGCTTGTAGATTCCCCATGCCGGGGCCAGCGCCATCACTGCCAGGGCCACCATGCCCGAAACCAATCCCATCCCATGCAGGATGCGAATCAGTTGGCCAACAATCGTTCCGGCCGCATGTGTGTCTGGTTGAAGCGTGTTGAAAGTCACCGCGGCAACGATCGGGAAAAAGATCTCAGATCCAAGCCAGACGATGAGGGATAAAGAGAGCAGCGTTCGAAGAAGAGTCTTCATTGAGGAAGGATACAAGGGAGGGACCGGAGCGGAACGAACCGCGTGGAGCATCGTCCGTATGCGTTTCTCTGATCCCCGGCCCCTGACCCGTAAACCCTAGCTCTTCTTCAGCGCCCGTCTCAGCACGGTTTCGAGAGCCGCTTTTTGCTCGGCGTACTCGCTCGCGGACAAGGTTCCCGCGATCTTCTCACTCTCCAGCGCGAAGAGTTCTTCCTTAAGTACATTCAGGAGAGCGGAATGTTTCGCAGCCGGCGAACTACCGCCGATGCTCGGCGAAGAGTGAACCGGGGAGGGACCAGTTGCTGTCACCGCGCCGGTACCTGATGATGCAAACGCTTCTCCGGTCGCAGGCTTTCGCAGCAAGAACGCCGCCGAAGCCGCAAGCAGCAAAGCCAGTCCGCCCAGAATCCACCATTTGTATTTCGAAAGCGGGTCGGGCGTATTGATCGGTTCGCCAATGCCGCCTCCAGGTCCGGTGGGAGTCGCTCCCGGTTGTCCGCCGCTGTCGCCCTGCCCGTTCTGGTCGTCGCGAGCGAACGATCCTGTGCCGGCGACTGAAAACTCCAAAGTTTTACCGGGCGCAACGTTACGCGCGAGGAACGTTTGAACGCTCGGGTCCTGCGGAGAGGTCTCGAATCCTGCTCCGCTTCCGCCCGTGAATGTCATCGATTTTGGCAGCACGATCCAGATCGTATCTGCCGGCAGTGTCACTTGCGAGTGAAAGCTGTATTTTCCATCGCCGTACGGCAGATTGTATTGAACCTGGAAGAGCGTGCCTTTTGCTTCCTGATCCGGCTGAATCGGAAAATCGAATGAATAATGGCCCTTCGGTCCATCAGGATTGAGCTTTACGCTGGTCGGCAGGCTGCTTGCTCCGGGCCGTTGCGCCGATGCATCGCCCACCACGGCGTCGCCAGGCAAAATCACCTGAAAGGACTGCTTGCTCCACTGCGTGCGCGGTGGAGAGCTGGCATTGTGTATGTCGTAACGCTCAACAACGCGGAGCTGTCCGTTATCGGTCTCGATTCCGGTTACATGCTCGGCGATTGTGATGCCTTCCACCTTCGCCGCCACGTCGTATACCGAAATGTCGCCAGCTCCTCCACCTTGCGGGGCGGCAATAAAGTACTCCGCGCCCTGGTGCGTTACGCGTACCAGGTACGGAACCTGACCCGGCAGATTCAGAGTGTAGCGGCCCTGCGCATTGGTCGTGGCATGGCCCACTTCACTCATGCCACTCATCGGCTCCAGCAGCGTTACCTGGTCGCCGGCCGCGGGCTTGTTGGTGGTCATGTTCGTAACGGTTCCGGTTACGGTGGCTGCCTGCGCCAGCGCGCAGGCAAACAAAAAGCCCAAAGCAAAACTGCGTGCGCCAAATTGAATCAAATTCATTTCGTGTCGCAACCCTTCATCGCCCGCTGATCTTACGTCTCAGTCTCAACGCGCCTAGTCCCTAAGCCCCGAGCCCCTGCAACAGATCGATCTCGGCCAGCAATTGTGCCGTTTCGTGCTCAAGCTGTGCCCGTTGCCTCTCGAAATCTTCCTCGGGATACTTGCCCGCGCGAAATTCGAAGTTCAAATCGCGCAGGTTCTCGTAGAGCTGATCCTTGCGCTCCAGGAGAAAATCGAGCCGCGTCTT
>CAZVYV010000348.1:0-3870 GCA_964630985.1 uncultured Occallatibacter sp. | reverse complement strand
GTGAAAAAGATCGCGAACCGGCTTTTCGACGAAGAGCATGCGCGTTGGGGTGGAGTGGCAATGGTCTCGGCTATGTTCACGCTGCCCGTGACGGGAACTGCTCTCTACATGGTCGACCAACATCTGCATCCGCGGAGCCTCGCGACAGCAATGATCCTGCTGGCTGTCTGGCGCATCCTCGATGAGAAACCGTGGCAGGCAGTTCCGTTGTTGCTTGTGGCAATTCTGCTGCATCCGTTGATGGCAGCAATGGGGATTTCGTTCTGTTTTTTTCTTGCTTTTGGACGAGTGTGGGCGGTGAGTCAGGATCTGCAGGCGTGGCGAAGCTCGATTGCGTCATTCATTCCCCTGGGCTGGATCTTCGAGCCGGGCAATCCCGGCTGGCGCAAAGCGCTGGACACGCGAACATACCTTTACCTCTACAAGTGGACGTGGTACGAGTGGCTGGGCGCGTTGGCGCCGCTCGTTCTCTTCTGGCTGCTGTGGCGCTTTGCGCACAAGCGCGGATCAACAACGCTTGCTCGCTTTGCGCTGGCAGTTCTGATTTACGGCGTCTTCCAACAGGCGTTGGCAATGGCGTTGCTTTGGCCAGGCTTGCTGGTGCGCGCGACGCCGCTGCAACCCATGCGTTACCTGCAGCTGGTCTACTTCTCTTTCGTGCTGACGGCTGGATGCCTGCTGGGCAAGTTCGTTCTGAAACGGAGTGTCTGGCGCTGGGCAGCGTTTCTCATCATCGCGAATGGGTGCATGTTTGCCTGGCAGCGCGTGGAGTTTGCCGGCAGCCAGCACCTTGAAATGCCATGGCGGCAGCCCGCCAATCCCTGGCTGCAAGCCTTCGCGTGGGTCCGCGCGAATACGCCAGAGAACGCCTATTTCGCCCTCGATCCGCACTATCTGCAGAGGCCCGGCGATGACTACCACAGCTTTCGCGCGCTTGCGGAGCGCAGTCAAATGGCCGACGCCGTGAAGGACGCGTCCGTGGTCACGATGGTTCCGGAGCTTGGACCGGAGTGGGTGCGGCAGACCGATGCCGAAGAAGGATGGCCGAGATTCAGGCTCGGCAACTTCGAACACTTGAAAGCGCAATTCGGCGTCGACTGGGTGCTGGTGGACAATCCGGCGCCCGAAGGCCTCGCCTGCCGCTGGCACAACAATGTGCTGGCTGTGTGTGAGATTCCGTAGAGCAGCTGCTAGCGATCCCACCCTAAATTTCGCTGCACGGCAGCGAAATTTAGAATGGGGCACCCATTTCCGTGGCGAGTTGAAAAATGCGAGACGCGGCCATTGCAGGTTGCGGCTACATCCGCGAGAATAAGGAGGTCACCATTCTCCTGCACGGGCACCGATCATGCTTAATCTTACCCAGCGACTGATTCTCGGCTGTGTGCTCTTGGCCTGCCTGACGGTGGGACTGGTCGCGATTGCCCATAAAGCGCTGGCCGCGAGCGGGCAGCTTCATCTGGGTTATGCGGTGGCCATCATTGCTTCGCTGATTGCGGCAGCGACAATCTTCTTTGTGTTGAAACCCATCGACACACTGGCCGGCGATGCGCACCGCATTGCTCAGGGCAACCTGGAACACCGCGTGGAGTGGAAAAGCCGCGACAGCTTTGGCGTGATCGCCGGCGAGCTAAGCCGGATTGCAGTGCGGCTGCGCGATGTGCGCGATACCGAGGCCGGCCGGCGGCAGATGGAGTTCCAGCTCTCCGATGCGGTGCTGCAATCGATCTTCGAACCCATTATCGTGACGGATGGCAAGGGCCATGTCCTCAAGTTGAATCAGTCGGCATCGGAGCTATTGGGCGAGGCGGCCAGCGATCGCATGGCACTGACGAATACGCCAGGGGGCGAGAAGATTCTAAGCGCGATCCAGGATGCCGTGTCGATGCAAAAAGCGGTTGCCTCAGAGGGTGAATCGTCGATGCTCCCCATGCGGATCGGCGACCAGGCGCGAAGCTACCGCTTGCGCACGACGCCGATGCGCGACTCGGAGGGCAGGCTGCTGGGCGCAGTCACGACGCTTGAGGACGTGACCAGCCTCCGAGATACCGACCGCTTCAAGACACAGTTCATCGCGGTCGCAAGCCGCAAGCTGCGTGATCCGCTGCTGCAGTTGCGTCGCGGGCTCTATGCGCTGGCCCAGGGATTCAGCGGAGAGATGACCTCGTTGCAGACCGAACTGGTGGCACAGGCCAGCAAAGAAGCGGAAACCCTGGACGATCTGATGGCTGACCTGATTGGCGTGGCCGAGTTGGACACCGGCAAGCGCGAGTTGAAGCCGGAGCGGCTGCGGCCGTTGCAGGTGCTCAATGAGGCGCGCGACCGTTTCTGCGAGGAGGCTGCGCGGAAGCACATCCGGGTGGATGTGAGCGCCTACGCCGACCTGGCAGTGATCGAAGCCGATCGCCGCGCAATGCGGTCGATTCTGGATAACTTACTGTCGAACGCCCTGCGCTACACGCCGGAGGATGGCGAGATCCTGTTGGCCGCGGAGGAGATCAAAAGCTTTGTGCAGTTCAGCGTGCGCGACACGGGACGCGGCATCGAGGCGGAACGGCTGAGCTCCATCTTCGACCGATTCAATACATTCTCGGAAGAAGGAACAGGGCTCGGACTTTCGCTGGTTCGGCGACTGGTGGAGTCACTTGGCGGCCAAATCGCGGTCGAGAGCCGGCTGGGCCACGGAGCGACGTTCCGGTTCACGATTCCAGTTGCAGTAGCGCGCGAAGTACAACATCCCGTCGAGGTGGGCTGAGCGATGGCCGAGATCGTTCTTGAGAGCAAGCCGGAGCCCGCCAAACTGCGCATCTACCTGGGCGCGGCACCGGGCGTGGGCAAAACCTACCAGATGCTGAACGACTCCTACCTGATGCGCACGCAGGGCGGCAAAGATATCGTGATTGGCCTGGTTGAGACCCACGGACGGAAAGAGACCGAGGATCAGATCAGGGACCTCGAGGTCATTCCGCAAAAGGTGATTCCGTATCGCGGCGTGAATCTGAAAGAGATGGATGTAGACGCGATCATCGCGCGGCATCCGCAAACGGTGGTGGTGGACGAGCTGGCTCACACCAACGTTCCAGGAAGCAAAAACCGCAAGCGATACGAAGACGTGGTGGAATTGCTCGACGCCGGCATCAACGTGATGACGGCGGTCAACATCCAGCATCTGGAGACATTGAACGACGCCGTCAACCGCTCGGCGAACACGACCATCCGCGAGACCGTTCCAGACAGCTTTGTGAAGCGCGCCGACGAAGTGGTGAACGTCGACCTGACCGTTGAAGAGTTGCGCAACCGGCTGCGGGGCGGCAAAATCTACGCTCCCGAAAAGGTCGAGCAGTCGCTGGCGAACTTCTTCCGCAAGGGCAACCTGAACCTGCTGCGCGAACTGGCACTGCGCACAACGGCAGAGCAAGTGAGCAGCCGCGCATCGGAATACCGGCGGACGCAAGGGCTGGAACAGGCGCCGATCCCGGAAAAGGTGATGGTGTGCTTGAGCACGCGGCCGGGAACGGAGAGGCTCCTGCGCATTGGGGCAAGAATCGCCGGTCGCCTGGCGACGAATTGGTACGCAGTTTACGTTGCTCCGCCGGACGACAAGGGCCACAGCGATCCGGAGGCCTTTCATCGACTGGAAGAATACATGCGCATGGCGCGGGACCTTGGCGCCAAGGTAGTTCAACTCACCGACCGCAAAGTGGCCGACGCGCTAATCCGGTTTGCACAACAGGAGAACATCTCGCACGTGGTCTTTGGGCAGCCGGCGCGATCGCGATTCGATATTCTGCTGCGCGGCTCGGTGCTGAACCGGTTTCTGTCAGAAGTGCGCGACGTGACGGTGCAGGTGGTGCCGATGCAGAAGCCGCT
>CAZVYV010000347.1:0-3875 GCA_964630985.1 uncultured Occallatibacter sp. | reverse complement strand
CTCGTCGACCCCGCCGCGATCGTCCAGCAGGTCACCAAGGCTGACGCCCCCGCTGACGGGAAGCCGTCGATGCAGGCCGTGTTCGACCAGGACGGCAACCTCGTCGGCATCGTCGACCCGTCCGCGATCACCCCGGTCAGCGGCGCCGGCAGCAAAGCCGAACCCGAGCCCGCGGCCCCGCCGGCCGACGACACCGCCGCGGAGCCACCCGCGGAGGCCGGTGTCCCCGCCGACGCCGTTGGCAAGGCCGCCGATGAGGCTCCCGCCCCGGCTGAGGCCGCAGCCGCGGACACCCCAGACTTCGTTGTGCAGGTCACCAAGAGCGTCTCCGAAGCGATGCAGGCCGCATTCGCTGCCCAGAGCGCCAGCCACGAGGAGACCGTCGCCAAGCAGGCCGCGGTGATCGGGGAGCTGACGGGGCAGATCGATGTGCTGAAGGGCCGTGTCGAGGAGATCGCTGAGCAGCCCGCCATGCCGAAGGTGTTCACCAACGGCGCCACCCCGCCCCCGGGGCAGTTGCGCGGCCAGGACCAGGGCAGTACCCCGGTCGACGTCGCGAAGGCAATGGACCGGAAACGGCAGATGTACACCGCCCCGGACGCGACCGAGCAGAACCGGATCGCTAAGGAAATGATGCCTGACGCGGTGGCCGCTCTCGCGGCGATCCACTCCGCACCCAGGCAGTAGCACGACCCACTGACATTCTTCCGCCCCCGCGAGCGCTTGGCGCCACGGGGGCTTTGACGTACCCGGAGGTACCTGTGAGCGCACCGCTCGCGCAGGTCACCGAGGACACCCTGGCCAGCATCGCTAAAGCACAGACCACGGGCATCCTCGAGTCGACCGGCATTTACTCCTACGACCTCAGCGGTCTCGTCTCGCTGATCCCCGTTGTCACACCGTTCCGTGACATCGTGAGCCGCACCGCCTCCCCTGACGGGGCACCCTATGCGGTATGGCGCGCGATCATGAACCTCACGAACTCGCAGCCCGACCTCAGCATGGGCTTCGACTACGCGGCCAACGAGACCGTGTTCCTTGAGCAGGACTTCCAGGCGAAGTACAAGCCGACCGGCCTCGCTGGTTTGGTGACGCAAGACTCGTTTGACCTGGCCAAGGGGTATGGCGACCCCTTTAGCATCGCCACTTTTAACGTCCTGAACCAGGTGCTGATCGGTGATGACCGGAAGCTCCTGGGCGCGCAGTCGTTTGCATTGAAGACCGCGACCGCCCCGACGCTGACGCAGGTCACCACGGGTGGCAGTATCGCCGCGTCGACCACTGTGTACGTGGGTGTCGCCGGGCGGACGGGCAGCGGCTACTACTACGGGTCGGGGAACTCGCGGGGTGCGTCGGCGTCCGGCGCGTCCGGGTCCGGCACTGCGACCAACTCGATCACCGCGACCACCACCGCCCAGCGCGGCGCTGTCGCCTACGACTGGTTCCAGTCCGCGAACGGGTCGACCTGGTACTACTACACGACCACCACCACGAACACCGTCACTATGACGTCGGTGATCAGCGCGAACAACGCACTGCCCTCGTCGGTGCTGGCCCCGGACCTGTCCACCTCCTGGCAGGGCACCGCCAACGCGGTCCCCACCTACCTCGCCTCGGCGGACAACGGCAGCGGCAACGCCAACGACTATGACGGGTTC
The DNA here is from genome assembly GCA_964630985.1 of uncultured Occallatibacter sp. Classification (GTDB taxonomy): domain Bacteria; phylum Acidobacteriota; class Terriglobia; order Terriglobales; family Acidobacteriaceae; genus Telmatobacter. The sequence continues at coordinate 2,217 of CAZVYV010000347.1, read as the reverse complement.
ATGGCCAGCCTGTCAGGGGACTACAACGGTACCGGCCAGTGGGGCACACCCGGTTCGGGCACCGCCAACCCGTCGGTGTACACGTCCCTCGACGGCGCGGCACTGTCCCTGACCGGCGGCACGATCACCCAGATCGAGCAGTACCTGTTCCAGCCGCTGTGGACGCAGATCAAGGCGTCCCCGACCGCGCTCATGGTCAACGCCGCCCAGGCTCAGGAGATCGCCAACCTGATCCTGGGTTCGACCTCGGCGACGACCTACCTGAATACCGACGCCTCGGGCCGTGTGTCCGTGACGGCGGGCGGCCGGGTCGGGGAGATCGTCAACGCCCCTGCCGGTGGTGTGACGGTGCCGATCGAGGTCCACGTCAGCCTGCCGCCGGGCACGATCATCGCGAGGACTGACCGGGTTCCCTTCCCTCAGGCCAACATCTCCAGCGTGCTGGAGTACCGGTCGCTGCGGGACACGGCCCAGTTCGACTACGGCATCAGCCGCCTGGCCGGCGCCAACGGCGGGCCGAGGAAAGAGTTCGAAATCCGATCAATTGGGGCATTCGTGGACAGAGCGCCCGTAGCCATGGGAGTTCTGTCAAACGTGTCTTAATCGGACACAGCGGACACACGACAGCGGGCGGCGGGATAACCCCTGTTCCCGCCGCCTGCCACCACCCCAAGGAGCAGCACCATGCGCCTCATCTCCCGCACGGGAGCGACCGCTGTCGATGACAACGGTGAGCATTACACGGCCGTCGACGACGCGGGCGGGTTTGACTTCCCTGAGGATGTCGGCGCCCGTCTGCATAGTTTCCATGCCGGCGGTAAGCCGCTGTGGGAAACCCAAGTCGAGCAGCAGAACCGGCTGATCGGCGAGGAAGTAGAGCGCCGCAAGGACCCGGCCACATTGCTGACGGCAGTGGAGGCGCTGGTCGCGGCAGCGAAGTCGACCCGGCCAGAGCCGAAGGCGGCACCGAAGACGGCGCCCGCGAAGACCGCGGCAGCCAAGTAGGCGGGCGCTGACCTAGTAGAATGTATGTAAGAACCCCCGCAGCGAGGCCAATCGCCCGGGGGTATGGACGACCTGATGAGAGCAAGCCGACATGGACAAGCGTACGTGCAGCCGCGATGGCTGCGACAGGCCCCATTGTGCCCGCGGCCTCTGCCGTCCGTGTTATATGCACTGGTGGAAGTACAGAGACCCGCAGACAGTCGCGCCTCTCTGGCGCCCTTCAACCCGCATCTATGGGCTGGACGATTGCTTCTTCGACGTGATCGACACCGAGGCGAAGGCGTACTGGCTCGGTTTCATCAACGCGGACGGCTGCGTCCGGACGGCGGGCCCGGTCGGCGCTGGCGGTCGGCAGTGCTACAGCCTGAGCGTCAAGCTGAAGGAGTCGGACGCTGGGCACCTGCGGAAACTGAAGGCCGACATGGCTTCGGAAAGCCCGGTGTACCCCGTCCCGCGGGACCGGGGGACAGAGATCGTCATGTCGTCGCGGCATCTCGTTGAGTCGTTGATCCGTCTTGGTGTGACGCCGCGGAAGTCCCTGACGGCTACGCCATGGGACGGGCCCGGGCATCTGATGCGGCACTACTGGCGCGGCATGGTCGACGGTGACGGCACTATCGTCAAGCATGGTGGCCGGGTTAACCAGTGGCACCTTGGGTTCCTGGGCAGTGAAGCTGTCGTGGAAGCCTTCAGGGTCTGGGCTGTAGCGATCACTGGGTCGGTCGCGGACAAATACCCGAAGGGCAACATCTGGGCCTGGAAGGCGGGCGGCCTCGGGTCGCCGCAGGCCCTCGCCCGTGAACTGTACGGCGGGTCGACGGTCTACCTGGACAGGAAGTACGAGCGTGCCCTGCAGTTGATGGCCGTACCCATCCGGCGCCGCTCATGGCTGGTGAAGCCGACAGCGTGAGGGGGCCGTCGTGACGACGAGCTATGTCACGCCTCAGATGCTCACCTCCTCGCCAGCTTCATTGAGCTGGACCGTAGTTCCGTCCCTGACGGCGAGTACCGCCGAGCAGGCCGCGCAGCTCGCCAACTGCTGCCGCACGGCCACCAGCATGGTCGACGGCTTCTGCCATCAGCCCCTCCGGGCGACGGTGAACACGGAGACGCTCACCGGCCCCGGCAAAGGCCGCCTGTCCGTCGACCTGAACACGGGGATCGCATCTTTGGTGACCCGCCGCTGGCCTGTCGCGCAGGTGCTGGCGGTGC
>CAZVYV010000346.1:0-3878 GCA_964630985.1 uncultured Occallatibacter sp. | reverse complement strand
GCCAGAGTCACTGTGTCCTGCTGCACCGTCTCCGGTGCGAGCATCTTCAGAATGCTTGCCGTGCCCAGCGTCGGATGGCCGGCGAAATTCAGTTCTTCCTGCGCGGTGAAGATGCGCACGCGCACCCCCTCTGCCCGCTCCGTCGCTTCATCTCTGCGCTCGATGAACGTGGTTTCGGAAAGATTGAACTCGCGCGCGATGGACTGCATCTGCTCGGCAGTCAGGCCGCACGTGTTCATCACCACCGCCAGTGGATTGCCGGCCAACGGCCTGGTGGTAAAGACGTCTACGATGGAATAATCGAGGGTCGGCAACGCACGCGCCTCCATTGAGGTTTGAGTGTACGATCAATCGAAAACTGGCGCGCCTGTGGAAACGCGCGGTCCTGTGGATTCGGCCGCTGATGATTGATTGCGAAGAGCTTCACTCCGGCTCGGCGCTCAGGATTTCCAGACGCGTTCCGATGTCAACTGAGACCCGCGCCTGCGTCGCGACTGCGCAAGCCTCACGGAAACCCCAACTGATCACTGATCACAAAAAACCGATCTCTGATCTCTGAACTCTGATCTCTGTCCTAGAGCTCAATCAGCGGGCGCGACAGGCGGGTTCTTGCGCGATCGAGGAAGATCCTCATGCGCAGAGCCTCGGCACGCTCAACGGCTACAAGGCGCAACTGACGGCGAATATGGTCGGTGTCTTTCAGCCGGTCCAATTGCGCTTCATCGTGGGCGGCGTCGCGATCCAAACGGGCAATTCGCTCCTCGAGGGTCTGACGGAATCGCGGACTGATTTCGAAGGCTTCCTGAACGGAGAATTGAAGGTCCATCAACCTCACCTCGAAGCGAAAGTGCCTGAGGCCGATATCTCTTGTGCGGCGGCCTCAAGTTTTTCCTTACGCTGCCGATACTATCGAAAGGTCATTGTCTACGCCAGATTACGGCGTCGCGCAACTTCGGTAACCAGCTGTCCGGAAATCGGACAGTTCGCAGTGCAGAGTTCGTAGCTCACAGCCTTTTCGGCGAATCTCACACGCCCCCGCCACCGTTGAGCAGCCATGTCTGGTGAAGGTTGAAGGTTGAAGGGTGAACGGTGAACTACGAACTATGAACTAAGAACTGCGAACTTTGAATTGTGAACTCTCCTCACCGATTAGCAGCCACACCCAATTGAATCTGCGTCCCGCTTTCGAAGTGGATATCATTCACGGGTGCCAACACAACCCCTGAAGAGGTGCTGTTCCCCGCCAGCATCACGCCGCGAATCCCCGTAGGATGCGGCACGGCGCGAGCCGCTGCAAACGCGTGGGCGCCCGTATCGGCATTTGAGCCGCCGCTGGGTTGCACAGTCGATTCGTCTGTCGACCCCGCCGTGGTGTCTGCTTTGTTCCTCGCTGTTGCATCTGCGTCGGAAACCTGGTCCCCCTGGCCGGTTCCCGGATCGGCCACTTTCACCGTCGCCATGCCGCCGTAGTCAGGGCTCATCCTTCCACCATTTACCCCTTGGCCAAGCGGTATAGGCATGCCGACCATGCTATCGTTTTTCATTTCGCCACGGTTCATCATGCTGGCTGGCATCAACCCTCGAATGAGTGTGAACACAGCAAGGCTCTGCCCGTTCTTCATCTCCACCCGGTCGAATGCAATCGCGATCAGCGCCGGCCCACGATCCGGATCGTAGCTCTCGACTTCAGTCACGCGGCCCACAAGACGCGCGCCCGAGGGGATCACGGTGCCGTCGGAGGTGAGCACCTTGTCCCGGATCTTGAGTACTACGCGATCACCCACTTTGGCGGTGAGTGAATCCAGTTTGCCCTGGAGCTCACAAACCACTGGGCTCATCTCGTAGGCGTGGGATGCTGCAAGGTCTCCGAATCCACCAGCGGTCGGGGCGTAGGTCACCTTCGCGGAGTCACCGACAGGCGCGGTTCCATCCTCCTGTTGCGCGAGAAGGGGCAAAGTTGTGAGGGCCGCGACGACTGCACAAACTGCGATGGCATTTCGCATCGGACAATTCCTTTTCAAACGCCACCTGCGAACCGATTGGAGACCGAATGCGGTGGAACCGCTTTAGTTCCCCGGCGATGGCGCGTAGTAGCCCTTGCGCACCTGAACTTTCAGATTGTCTCCGTTGTCGCCTTTGCACTCCAACCCGATGTGGCGGAACGTTCCATCCTCTTTGGCATTGCTGGGCGTGTAACTGGCCACGTACTGGGTGCGGAGTTCGGCTTCAATTTCCTCGAACGCGGCCTTCAGCTTGGCGCCGTTGTTACCCACATCGATTACCCGGCCGCCGCTTTCGTCAGAAATCTGCTTTGCCGGGGAGTAGCCGTAATAGCCCTCGCCCTGGCTCCAGTACATCTCCCGGTCGGCAATCAGGATCACGTAAATGATGACGTTATTTCTTTCCGCTGCGGCGATGGCGTCGCGGATCTTGTGCTCGCTGCCTTCATCCTCGCCATCCGTCAGGATGATCAGCGCCTTGCGTCCCGTCTCCTGGTTAAGCTTGTTGTTCGTAGCCTCCCAAATGGCGTCGTAGAGCACCGTGCCCTTGGGATTGCTGATGGGCACAGGGCCGCCGCCCATACCGGGAGGACCTAGAGAACCGCCGCCGATGTTGATCTGCGCCTTGTCCATGGCCCGCGCCAGCAAGTGCGGACTGTTGGTAAAGTCCTGCAGCAGGTCTACGTTCACATCGAATTCAGCCAGAAAAGCTTCATCCTGCTTCCGCAAAACCTGCTCCAAAAACTCGCTGCCTGCCTGCTGCTCCAGCGGCAACAGGCGTTGCTGGCTGCCCGAGGTGTCCAACAGAATGCCCAGCGTGAGCGGCTGGTTGGTTTCAGCCGTAAAGCTCTTGAACGTCTGCGGCACCTTGTCTTCAGTAACTGTGCACTCATTGGTCGTCAGGTGTGGAACGATCTCTCCGTTCCTGTTCCTGACCGTGAAGAGCAGGTCGACGAGGTTCACCTGCACCTTCAGGTTCTCCATCGGCGTCTCATCCGGTGGAGGAGCGGGAGCGGTGCTCACCGGCGGCGCATCGGGCGAGGGCGCAAGCTGCGCCCATCCCAGCGCCGGCAACACTGGCAAGCCAACCAGCAACGCCGCAATTCCGATCCCCAGTCGCATAATGCTCCGTTAGACGGAAAGTCAACCCCTAAGAGAGCATAGCGCGCCTTTTCAAATGCATGCACACGCGCCTGTTCGCGCGCATTCAGGCAACCTGCGGGCGCCTGCCGCGTCTGATACTCTGACAGGTGCGGCACAACGCGTGTGCGCCAACAATTTCAGTGCGCGCACGAAGGACTTTGGGGGAGGATGAATTCGCGGTGAAGAGCTGGAAAGCCATTGCGCCGGTGGGACTTCTGAGTATCGGCCTGGTGCTGGCTTCCGGGATTCTGGCCCAGCAGCAACCGGCCCCGGTTCCGGACGCTCCCACGCCCCAGGCCCCTCCGCCACTCCCCGGCGTCGGCGGTGGAATCACTCCCGGAGTCGGTGCCGGAGAAGCTCCAACAACTCCAGATTCAGGCTCGGGCCCCGGCGCGCCGACGACTCCCGAACAGCCACCCACGCCTCCCAGCCAACAGCCTGCCGCCGAGCCGCAGCCTCAACCGCAGACCACTCCTCCCGAGCAGGGCAGCGGCGCGATGGCGAATTTCGTTGTGCAGGTTAACTTCGTTCAGGTTCCCGTCACCGTAAAGGACACGAAAGGCAACCTCGTCTCGGGGCTGACTTGGCGCGACTTTACCGTCTACGAGAACAGCACCCGCGAGCCATTGCGCGTATTCAGCGTGGACCCGGAGCCGCTCTCCGTCGCGTTCGTCATCGACCAGACCCTCCCCTCGAACGTGATGGACCAGGTGAATCGCTCGATGGGTTCGATTG
>CAZVYV010000345.1:0-3883 GCA_964630985.1 uncultured Occallatibacter sp. | reverse complement strand
TGTTCGTCGTCGATAATGAGCGCGGAGATGGGCATGGAGAACTGAACAATTGATTGTAGAACAGGGCAGATAGCGGAGTCAGCGGAGTTGGCGAGCTTTCGGCCGTCGGCTTTCAGCCCGCAATTCTGGCGCAGGACGCTAACAAGCAGAAGCAGGTCCTTCGGCTCCGCTTACCCCATGATCGCGCCGCGATCACGGGGCCCCAGGCGCGCTCCGCTCAGGATGACAATGCATAGGGAGATTTAGAGCCACGGGCTGCGCTCAAAATGACAAAACATTCGTAAGGTTGGGTTCGTGGTATCCCACCCATCGGTCGCAGCGGCGACCGATGGATGGGGCACTCCGCGTCAATGGGAAGTTAAGAGCGCTCAGTTCACAATTAGTCGCTCAGGACGCGCAGGCGCGCGGGAGTTTGGTCGGCGGCAAGCTCGTGACCGCAGTTGGTGCAATAAATATCGGTGGCGCGGACCGTGCGGAAGCAGGTGCCGCAGTTTGCCGTGAGCTGATAGTTGCACTGGGGGCAGAAGTGGAAGTCGCCCTGAACATGGGTGCCGCATGCAGGGCAGCGAGAGACCTGAGGCTGGCGGAGAAGGAAGTAAAGGACGGCGCCAATGCCGGCCGGCATGACGAAGCAGATGACCATCCAGAATCGCGCGCTCATGGCGCGGCGCGGGGCGTCCTTGCTGATGTACCCAACCATGAGGAAGTAGAGAGAAGCCACGACTCCCCAGGAAATGTTGAAGTAGATGCGCAGGCCGAGGGGCGGCGGCGCATGGTGCCGCTGCTCGGGCGCGACAATCCAGAAATAGTACTCGACAAGGACAAAGGCCAGGCTGGCCAGGACGATGGACCAGACCGGAATCAGCCTCTCTTCTTCGTTGATCCGAATGTCTTTTTGATCGGACATAGACTATCCCTGACTCACTGAGGGCCTTTCATAGGTGTATGGAGGCAAATTGCCCCTTTTTCAATGGACGGAGCAGGGGCGCGAGAAGTTGCGGCCGGAGGCGAATCCGGCACAAAAACAGGAGGAACTTTGGTGGGAGTTATTCCTTGCCACGCGTCCAGCCGGCGACCAGAAATGCCGCCAGAATGGCAGGAAAAAGAATGCAGGCCCAGACGCTGGTTTGGGTGGCGATGTCCGAGATGTGCTCGCCGCCGATAAGGTCGTCTGCAACCCGCCAGGCGAGAGGCCCGAAGGCCAGGAGGGCCAGCAGGAGCGATGCCAAGACGAGGGAGCGAGTGCGGCGGCGGCCGGCTTTCTGATCCCGCATGACGCCGAGAGAAGCCAGGACGACGCGGCGAGTTTTTTCAGCGACGGCGCGGTCGCGACCGGCTTGCTTGCCAGAGAGGGCGGCAAGGATATCGGAGTTGGCGCTGGCGCCTGAAGAGGCGCCCGACGCCGGGTTGGCAACAGAGTTGCCTGCTAGTTCAGCCGCTCTCAAGCAACCTCCTGGAAGCGGTCCGCGGCAAAGCCGAGCCGGGGCTTGATCATAGCCAGACCGCGATAGAGCCGCGACTTGACGGTGGAAAGCGGGGCGCGGGTGACCTTGGCGATCTCCTCAAGGGAAAGCTCTTCGTAAAAGCGGAGGGCGAGGACTTCGCGGTGGAGCGTATCGAGCTCGAGTAGCGCGCTGGCAATCTTTTCGCGGTCTTCGAGGTTCGAGACACGGTCAAAGGGTGTGGGCTCGTCGGCAACGACTTCAAATGTCATGGAGCGATCATCTTCGGTGGCGCCATCGATCAGTTCGTCGAGCGAGTTCATGGTGCGCTTGCGGCGTTGATCGATGACGAGATTGCGAGCGATGGTGAAGAGCCAGGTCTCAAACCGGGCGCGACCATCAAACTGATCGCCGCGAACAAGAACGCGCATCCAGACTTCCTGAAAGATGTCTTCGGCGGTGTCGCGGTTGCCGGTGAGGAAGAGCAGGTAACGCATGAGACGATGCTGAAACCGGACGATGAGCTCCTCGAGCAGGCCGGCCTTCTGGAGCTTGAGGCCAGCAGAGACGGCAAGGCTTTCCTGCCGCGCTTGATCGTCGGCTACCAAGGCAGATGCATTGGGAAGAAGCGAGCGAACGGAAGCAAGTGTCATCTGGGTTAATTAGACGATAAAACCGGTGGTGAAGACCAGTGGAATCTGGGGTCCCTCGGCCTACCGTCCTCCCTCCTGTTGCATGTTCAAACACCCACCGCCGCAAAAGTTGTGATGATTCGAAGGCTTGTGAACGCGCGAACGCGAGCGGCTGGGCTCGGCAGTCGTAACTGCCGGGGAATCAGCGAATAAGCCGGCTCAATCCATTGGAGGATTACTTGTCGCAGTCGTCGTCGCGCCGCTTCCGCCCCGCAGCTTTCAGCGCGGCTTCAATGGCTTTCATGGCGCGGCGCTCGCGAGCCTCAGCGGATTCGTAATAGAAGATGCCGAGCAGGTGGTCACGGCGCTGGGCGGGGGTGAGGGCGAACCATGCGTCGCGCGAGCCGGGATGGCGTTGGAAGAGTGCGCGCAGCAGGGGAGGCGGGTCGTGCTGGCCTTCGAGGGCCTGCATGAGCATCTCGGCGATCTTTTCGGCGCGCTTGGCGCGGGCGGCGGGAGACTTTGGCTGGTCAGCGAACTTGCCGAATTCGCGACGCCGGGAAGGGGTCATGGAGTCAAACAATTTGCGGACCTGGCGATCGGCGTTGAGAGCGCGAACGAGCTCGGGCGGGAGATTGACCGGGCGCTCAGCAAGATCGGGCTCGAGCCAGACGCGGACGCGCAAGCCAACTTTAGAGTTGGAACCGGATTGCATCTTTTTGTTGACGAGGAGAAAGTGACCGCCGTGGCGAGCATCGGGAAAGAGCGAGGTGCGAAAAGCGAAGCCTCCGATTTCGCCGCGCACGCGACGGCCATTGCGCACGGGCCACGCTTTGGCGATGTCGAAGGGGACACGTGCGATGACCCATTTGAGTGCAGTTCCGTCTGGCTCGAGGAGCGCGGTGAAGGATTTGCGTGGTGAAGGGGTGCGAGGCGGCATGGGTCAGGCCGGGACGGCGCGCTTGCGGCGATGGCGAATCGCCGCGAGGGCGCGGAAGACGAAGCGAATGAGGATGAGAGTGACGAGGATGCAGATGAAGGCGAGGCCCGCGGCGATGTACGGTTTCCAAGTTGAAAGCCAGGTGAGGAAGATCGCGAGGCCGTCTTCGCCGAGGCTGAGCGCGATGTTGGAGAAGGGCTCGGGCGTTGGAGTGACTGCGGCGCGAACGGCGGTTTTGCCTCCGTGAGCGATGAAGGCGATGGCGCCGCCGGCAAGAGTGGCGGCGAGTTGCTCGGCGGGCGTGAGACTGGCTGTGGCCTGAAAGGCGAGAAGCGCAGCGAGGGGGACGCGGATGAAAGTGTGGAGCGCGTTCCAGACGAGATCGAGGGCGGGGACTTTGTCGATGAAGAAATTGATGCCGAAGAGAACGAGAGCGGCGGCGATGATACCCCAGTTGGAAAGCAAATGCAGCGATGGGGGAAGGTCAAGATATTTTGTGTGGGACATGAGGCCGAGCGTGGCCACGGTGGCGTAGACGTTGAGCCCGGCCGAGAAACTGACGGCGACCATGAGGGCGACGAGTTGGTTGGGCGCCAGGGGCATGCGGTGAGTATAAGACAGCAAGTTAGCGGGTTAACGGGTTAGCTAGTCAGCATGTGAACGGCGGTCAGCTTGCGTCTTTGGATGGGGCAGGTTTGGCCGGCGGCTTGGCTGAAGGCTCGTCTGCGTAGAAGGAGTCGAGCAACGCGCGCGCGTAGATGAATCCCTGGACCATCACGCTTTTCTCAGTGACAAAGACCCTCAAGAAGATTAGATAGGCCGCGAGGGCAATCAGAATTACGACGGCCATGTCGCTATCGACATGGATG
>CAZVYV010000344.1:0-3883 GCA_964630985.1 uncultured Occallatibacter sp. | reverse complement strand
CGTGAAAAAGAATCTGCTGTAAGTGAGGCAATTTAATGGCCATAAGTAATCCCTTATTCGATGAAGTTTCCGCGACAACCATCGAGGCCTTTGTCAAAGGCCGCGTGGCGCGAACCCTCTTCACCGCTACTCCGTGGCTCCGCGTGCTGCGCACCAACAAGAAAATCTATCGCCCCTGGCAGGGCGGCTCCTACATGAAGGTGCCATTCGACCTTCAGCCCGTGCCGTCTGGTGCCTACGCTCCCGGCACTGACACCTTCACGCTTCAGCAGTTGCAGACCACCGACGACATGGCGTTCGCGCCCAAGTTCTACAACGCCGAGATCGTGATCCTTGCGACCTACACCGACGTGTACAACCGCGAGCCATACCAGATCGTCAACATCCTGAAGGAGAAGTACGGCAACGCCTCGAACTCCATCGACTCGAAAGTCGCCGCCGACTGGTACAACCACGGCCAGGCGTCTTCGTCCACCGTCACGTCGGGTAACCGGATCAAGAACATGAACGGCATACTCGAAGCGCTGAACGACGGCTACACGCCCGGCTGGACCGGCGACGTGTTCACGCAGTACGGCAACCAGCTCCGCAACGGCCCTCTCACCGGGACCGTGCTGAACTCGATCCCCTACTGGGGCGGCGATTCCTCCGGCGCTGGCGGCGTGATCTCGAACCAAATCCTGAACCGCGTCTACAACCGCTGCAAGCAGGGCAAGGGCGAGGGGGACGTACTAGGCGGCAAGCCCGACTACGGCCTATGCTCCGACTACCTCTACGGCTGCATCTCCGACCGCGTGTTCCCGATGCAGCGCGTGGATGCGGAAATCCGCGATCCGCACATCGGCCTCAACGGGCTCAAGTTTAACAACGCCGTGATCTTCCCGGATTCCTACTCGCCGGGCCTCCAGAACGCGATCTACGTGCAGGACAAAACCGTGCTGCCCTCGATCACGACTTCGACGTTCACGGTGCCGACCTCGGCCTCGACCAACCTGGCCCTGAGCAACTTCCCCGCGACCGGCACAACCGGCCTCGTCGTGGGCGACATCTTCTCATGGCTGCGCTCCGACACCTGGCGGTTCAGCTATCCGAAGTCGGGGCGGTATGCGTTCCGTCCCCGCGGCCTGCAAGAGGCGTTCGACGGCGACATTCTGGCCGACATCATTCGCGCCGCACTGGTGGTCTACTGCCTGGTGCCCGCGAGCAACCAATCATCGTTCGGCTATATCGGGTAAGCATCAAGGAGATTGTAATGGCAGATCAAGTCATCGAGCAGCTGAAAGCCGAGGGGATGTCCGCCGAGACCGTGGCGGATGTGCAACCTCTACTCGCGAACGTCAACTTCCGTCAGGACGCGGAATACCAGATCGCAACCGCGCAGAACGCGGCCCGCGCCGCAGCACTGGCTCGGTCCACCACCGACGACTACGTGGGCACCATCGGCCTGTTCGCCAGCATCATGAGTTCGGCGAGGACGCTGGCCAAGAAGTTCCCCGAGGTCTCGGCGGAAATGAAGCAGGTGGCCGCGTCGGCCACGGCCGCGATGGGCAAGGCGAAGAACAACCCTGAAGTCGCGACCGCGGACGCAGCGACCGGGATGCCGGTGTATGTGCCGCCGCCGAAACCGGCAGCGACGCCGACGCCGACTTCGACCTACATGCCCCCGACGCCGACGCCTTACATCGCGCCGAAACCGTAACAGAGAGGAACCACGATGCCACGTAATTTTACCGACAAGTCGCTATGGAATCCGGCGAACCCGGACCTGAACAACGTCAACGTCACACTGCTTGGCGTCGTGAACTCGTTCTTCTCGAACCTGGGCGCAACCTCCGCTCCGCAGTACGGGTCGCAGGATGACAACGGCAAGCGGGTTGTGTTCAGCGAACTGGACCTGACGGCGGCCAGCAGCCTCTACATCAACTCGACGCTTCAGGCGCTCTACGGCGGGGTTTACCAGGTCGTGAAGATCGACACCGGCGCGACGGCCGGCAACATCGCTCCGGGCCTGGCCTGCTTCATCAAGGACGTAGGCACGACCAGCGCCGACGGCGCGATCTACTATTCCGTCACCACGGCGGACCAAGCGACCTCCGTCCAGCAGATGATCGGCGTGTTTCTGGTCGCCGCCACTCCTGGCAACTACACCGTCGTGCAGGTGCACGGCAAGTGCCCGTGCCAGTACATCGCCACGGTCACCGCGACCACGGCCGGCAGCACGGTTATCCTGTCCGGCACGGCGGGCAAGTTCGACGCTCCGACGCAAACCGGGAACCCAACGTTCGCCCAGATGGGAACGATTCTCGGCAACGCCATCTCGACTCCGGCGAACGGCGCCATCGGGACGGTGCTGATGCGGACTTTGCAAGGCCGTTACTGATTATAAAGGACTTACATGGCAACTGACATTCAGGAGCTGTTGATCCAGCCAACGCCGCTCGGGGAGAACTTCCTTGCGGCACGGGCCATCCCGGGGCCTACGTCGTACACGACCGGCGGAGTCCTGCTGGCGGCCACCCGCTTCGGGCTGCTGAGCGTGGTCCGCTTCTGGCTGCCAGAGACGCTGAGCGCCTCGGGCACCTACTACGTACGCATCCTGCGCACCGGGACCGGCGTGACGGCGTCCATCGCGCTCGTGAAGTGGTTCGTGCTTTCGACCAACGCCGAGGTTGCGAACGCCACCAACCTGAGCGCTGAGACAATTCGTATCGCGGTAATCGGAAACTAATGAATGTCGTGGGCTACCATGTCGTCGGAACTCGCGCTTCAGGTGCCAGTGCCACTCCTGTTCGCGCGAATCCTCGTCAACCGCGCATGGTTTAACGTCCAGCGACAACACTTGTGGTCGTTTCTGTGGGGTATCGCACCGATCCCCACTCCCTCTCCTATCACATCCGGCACGGTTACCGTGTCGCCCGGCAGCCCTATCGTCACTGGGGACGCCACCGCCAGCGCCGCGTGGGCCGCAGCGGGCCTCGTCAACCCCCTCACCGTGCGCCAGTTCCGCGTCGGCCAAGGGACGATCTACAACATCGCCACCTACGCGCCTGGCGTTCTGACGCTGACGCAGCCCTACGTCGATCCCACCTTCGGCGCCGGCACGGGCTACCAAATCCTCCAGTGCTACTTCAACGCGCCCGTGGCCGACTTCCTGTGGTGGGAGTCGATCGTCGATCCTATCTCCGGCTATTCGATGCGGACCTGCCTGACGCGGGAGGAAATCGACGCACAGGACCCGCAGCGGTTCCAGTCCGGGTGGCCGATTGGCCCCCTGCCCTACCTCATCAACACGCAGCCGGGTAATTTCAACGGGTTCCCGATGTATGAGATGTGGCCTGCGCCGCTCAACAACTACACCTACCAGGGATCGTACTTCCGCCGCGGGACGCAGTTCGTCAACCTGACCGACACCGTGAACGCCATGCTCGGCGAGGACCTCGTGATCGAGCAGGCCAAGATGTACTCCTACGAGTGGTGTATGGTCAACCCGGACAAGGTGCCGAAGGCCGATTACCGTTTCGCGTATGGAGCGTCGGCGAAACGGTTCGCGCAATTGTTGGACGAGTACATCCTCAAGGACGAGGAATTCAGCCACCGCAGCGTCATCAACATGCCCGAGCAGAGCTTTTACGACGCACTGCCGTGGGTATCGCAACGCAACGAGGTCATGTATGCGCCTTAGAGTTCTCATCGCGGCGATGCTGCTCGCGAGTGCCGCAGCTGTCGCCCAGTCCAGCTTCCAGCCGGGGAGCGCGTCGAACATCACGCAACTCGCCGCCGACCCCTCGCCGTGCAACGACGCGCAAATCTGGTACAACTTCACGACCAACCAGTACAAGATTTGTCCCGGCGGAACAGTGCAGGTCATCGGCACGGGAAGCGG
>CAZVYV010000343.1:0-3885 GCA_964630985.1 uncultured Occallatibacter sp. | reverse complement strand
GTGCGGTAGAGCGTGTCGCGCTGGACGGGCTTGAAGCCGGCATCGCGGATGATGCGGCGAAGTTCTTCTTCAGTGGTGCAGTTCGACGTGCCGGCCGCGCGCACGACATTTTCTTCGAGCATCACCGAGCCCACATCGTTGCCGCCGAAGTGGAGGCCGAGCTCGAGCACCTTCAATCCCTGCGTGACCCAGCTGGCCTGCACGTTCTCAATGTTGTCGAGGTAAAGACGCGCAATAGCGAGGACTTTGAGGTATTCGACGGAGGTCGCTTCATCCCAGCCGCGACCGCCAAGCGCCGTGTTCTTCGGTTGGAAGCTCCAGGGGATGAAGGCGGTGAACCCGCCGGTTTCTTCCTGCAGGCAGCGCACCGTTTCAAAGTGATTAATGCGGTGGTCGAAACTTTCGCCCACGCCGAACATCATGGTCGCGGTAGTGCGCATGCCGAGCTGATGCGCGGTGCGGTGCACGCTCACCCAATCTTCCGTGTCGCACTTGAGGCGCGCAATGCGATGGCGGACCTCGTCGTCGAGAATCTCGGCGCCGCCACCGGGAATGGAATCAAGGCCCGCATCGCGGAGGCGCGCGATGGTGGTGCGCAGCTCGAGATTCGAGTACTCCGCGATGGCGAGTACTTCAGAGGCCGACAAGCAGTGCAGCCAGATTTGTGGGAAACGCTCTTTGATGCCGCGGAAGAGGCGCTCAAACCAATCGATCTTGAGATCGGGATGAATGCCGCCCTGCATAAGCACGCCGGTGCCGCCCATCTCGAGGGTCTCGGCGATCTTCTCGTAGATCTTTTCGAAGTCGAGGATGTAGCCCTCGTCGGCGCGCGGATCGGGCTTGCCGGCGCGAGGCAGCGGACGGTAGAAGGCGCAGAAGGTGCAGTACTCGGTGCAGTAGTTGGTGTAGTTGATGTTGCGATCGATGATGTAGGTGACCACACCCTCGGGATGGAGGCGGTGGCGCACGGCGTCGGCCTCGAATCCCAGACCGATCAGGTCGGGGGATTGAAAGTAATCGAGGGCCTGCTGGCGCGAGATGGGCATATGTCCGATTCTAACAATTCAATTGCGCTGAGTCGCATCGGCTGCAGGAGATTCCTTGGCGCGGCGGAAGAGGAAGATGCCGCGAGTCAGAAGTGCACGTCCCTGCGTACGCGCCAGGTTTGAAGCCGTAGAAACGCCGCTGAACAGGACGAAGAAATCGAGGAATGCCTTAACGAAGCCTTTCGGACTCTTGGCAGCCATTTGAAAAAACCTTCTTATTCAACCGCTCACTTTCTAAGATGTGGAACTGAGTCTGCGGTCGCAGGAATCCGCCAAACGCGACGGCCTATCCCGCGTATCGCTTCTGGTGCCAGATCCACGCCGTCCGGATAATTTCGTCGAGCGTGGTGTAGCGCGGCTTCCAGCCCAGTTCGCGGATAGCTTTTCCGGAGCTGGCAACGAGTACGGCGGGGTCTCCAGGACGCCGGGGATGAAGCTCTGCCGGGATGGGGTGGCCGGTGACGCGGCGCGCGGACTCAATCACCTCTCGCACGCTGAAGCCTTGACCGTTACCAAGGTTGTAGATGAGAGGGCCCTGATTTTGGACCTTGGTGTCGAGCGCCGAGAGCGCCAGTAGGTGCGCGTTGGCCAGGTCGGAGACGTGGATGTAGTCGCGGACGCAGGTGCCATCTGGAGTGGGGTAGTCGTCACCGAAGATGCGGATCGAGGCGCGGCGACCAAGCGCGACATCGAGGACCAAAGGGATCAGGTGAGTCTCGGGCTCGTGCGCTTCTCCGCGGGTAATACCCGTTGGACCCTCCTGCGCGCCGGCCACGTTGAAGTAGCGCAAGGAAGCGTAGCGTAGGCCATGAATGCGATTGAACCAGGCCAGCATTTGCTCCACAAGAAGCTTCGATTGCCCGTAGGGGTTCGACGGGGCCAGCCGCGCATCCTCCTGAATCGGAATGGATTCCGGCTCGCCATAAACGGCTGCGGTGGATGAAAAGACCAGCCGTTTGGGGCCGCACGCAAGCGTTGCCTCGAGCAGCGATAGTGTCGACGCAGTGTTATTGCGGAAGTAGATTTCGGGCCGCACCATCGATTCGCCGGCTTCAATGAGCGCGGCGAAATGGAGTACTGCATCAAAGGGCTCGCTTTTTTTTCGCGCCGAATCAAAAACATTTTCGATGGCTTGCCGGTCCGCCAGTTCGCCATCGATGAATTCAACTCCTGCAGGAAGCAGTTCGCGCCAGCTGTGACTTAAATTATCGAAAACGACTGCTTTATGCCCCTTTTCGACGAACAGGCTCGCGACAGTACCTCCGATGTACCCTGCCCCGCCAGTTACGAAAATCTTCACAAAAAGACTATCCTCGCTAGACTAGATTGGTTTACCTTGAGTCTATAAGAGTAGTGCCGGACTTTGCGGACAATCGAGCCGCATGGTCTGAATCCCCGCTTGGGCAGTCGACAGCGCTGGGAGCTTGAACAAAGCGCCTTGGGATTACGATAAAGGGGTCGCTCAAGCGGTCCCGACTTGGCGTTTCCGCAACGCATCTTCAGTCGCGAACCACGCGGCCGATTCCTTTTGAAGTGCCTTGGATTGTGAAGGAAAGGAACGGAATAAGCGTGGGCAGCAGATCCTCTTCGGGTGAGTATTCAGGCGGATTCTCCCCGTGCCATTGGTACCTGCACATACACAATTTGGGTGATCTGCGAGTAACTACCTCGTCAGTATAATGGTAATGGATTCATTCCGATTTTCCCTCATGGAGTCTGGAAATCAAGGCGATGGGAGGGATATGCGGAGCCATCGGGATTACCAGAAGAAGATGGCGTTCCGCGGCCCATCGTTTTCGGCCGCCGGGCTCCAATTCATCTCCGAACCCCGATCGGAACATCGAACTGAGTTGGCGCACGATTGAACGTTGGTAACTAAGTTGGAAGAACGCAGCACTCAATTGGATTCGAGCTTCGCGTTCCCCGATTTTGCAATACTTTTCAAGGTAGTCTCCACATCGGTGGGGGCAGCCGCAAGCGAGGTTTAGAGAAATGGCGACGTCGTATACCCCTGGACAAGGCACATTCGTCGGTTTGCTTCCCGAGCCCGAGACACGTCCGCTGGCCTTCTTGATGAGCGGCGGTATCAACGTGGCGATCGCCGTAACGGCCATCATTATCGGCATGACGGCGCAACACGTGCTCCAGCAGCATTACGAGATGACGGAGCTGGTCGTCCCGAACACACCGCCTCCTCCCGCGGTCAAGATCAGGCAGCCGCCTCCGCAGGAGTTGCCGCCCCCGCCGGAGCCGCCCAAGGTCGAGTTGCAGCCGCGGCAGATCGAAATGCCCAAGCCGAAGCCTGAGCCGAAGCCGATCCAGATGGAAGCCAAGGTGAATCTGCCGGTGATTCAGCCCAAGGCGCAGACGGTGATTATGCAGCCGCAGCCCAAGGCTGCCCTCACGGCCGCGATGCCCGCGCAGAACAACATGGTTAAGCCTTCCACCGCGCCGGTGCATCTTGGCGAAACTTTCGGCGCGACGCCCAATCCCAATGCCACTCGTCCGGCCACGGTGGCCGCGATCGGCAATCCTTATGGAGGCATGAATGGACCGGCAGTTGCGCCTCATGGAGTGGTTGGATCAACTGGCCTCGGCAATGGAACCAAGTACGGCTCGAGCGCTGGCAACCTGGGTAAAGTAGCCTCTGCCGGCATTCCCGGAGCCACAGGCACTGGCCCGGCGAATTACGGCAAAGTGGGCTCGGCAGGAATTCCTGCCATGACACAGGCCACTGCGCCGCCGAGGATGAACACGCAGGTGGTTCACTCAACCGAGGTAGAAGTTCTTTCCAAGCCGCCGGTGCGTTACACGAGCGAAGCGCGGCAGTTGCGCGTCG
>CAZVYV010000342.1:0-3886 GCA_964630985.1 uncultured Occallatibacter sp. | reverse complement strand
GCGCCACGCCATCGCGTAAGCTGGATGCATGTCGCTGTTCGAAAATCCCGCCGGCCCCGAATCCGTGGAGCCGCTCGAAGCCGAACTGGACGCTCTCTCCGAGCCCACTCGCGATGAGCCACTGCTGCAAAAAGCGTCTGCGCAGGATTCGGCGAAGCCATTGATCGTATTCGACGATGTCTCCATTTCTTTTGACGGCCGCGCTGTCCTGGAGCAGGTCAGCTTTTCTGTGCGACGGGGCGAGACGCTGTGCATCCTCGGCCGCAGCGGTGTGGGCAAGTCCGTTTCGTTGCGCTTGCTGATGGGCTTTCTCAAGCCCGACTCCGGATTCATTCAGGTGGAAGGGCAGGAAATCACGAACCTCGACGAGGAAGGGCTTCGCGCCATTCGCAAACGGATCACGATGGTGTTCCAGAACGGCGCGTTGTTCGACTCGTTGAGCGTGCGCGAGAACGTCGCTTTTCCGTTGCGCGAGAAAGGCGGCCTGGCCGATGACCAAGTGGACCAGATTGTCGGCCGGCTCATCGGCCTTACAGGCGCCGACGATGTGGTCGACTCTTTCCCCGGCAGTCTGTCGACCGGCCGGAAACGCGCTGTGGCGATGGCCCGCGCGCTGGCCGCTCAGCCGGATATCGTCCTCTATGACGAGCCCACCACCATGGTCGATCCCATCACTGCGCGCCGCCTTGGGGGACTCATTCAACGTCTCAAGCTTCAGCTTGGATTCACCAGTGTCGTGGTCACACACGATACGCGCTTTGCCGAAAAGCTGGCCGATACGGTGCTCTTTC
This sequence comes from uncultured Occallatibacter sp., assembly GCA_964630985.1. Classification (GTDB taxonomy): domain Bacteria; phylum Acidobacteriota; class Terriglobia; order Terriglobales; family Acidobacteriaceae; genus Telmatobacter. The sequence continues at coordinate 3,095 of CAZVYV010000342.1, read as the reverse complement.
TGCACCAAGGGCGGGCGGAATTCTTCGGACCCCTTAGTGGCTTTCTTGAGTCCACCGATCCACCGATTCGCCAGTTCTTAAGCCTGGACGCTTATGTATTACCCTTAGATTAAAAGAGTTATGCGTCCGTTGCCTTAACAAGTTAAACTGGACTCAGCAGCTAGAACTCCTCACTGGTAACCAATTCGTTGCATTCGCCCGTAATCTGTCGGCGGTATGATTCTCTTGCTATTTGTTTCCCCTATGGGTCAAGCTGGAGTCAAGCGATTGCACCCGACATTGCGTCGAATTCGGCGGCACGAGCAACGCTCAGGGCCTTTCGCGGCTATAAATAGAAGAGATTTCAATCTTTGTTTTGCCTTCACTGCGCTTCCTTTCTTGAACAGCAGGCAACTGCACAATACGGGCCTGACGTCCAAGCCAATGAATACTCGGGAGAAGTTCAATTCACATCTGCATGCCTCGCAAGAGACGGACACGTGTATCTTCTCGGAGGCTCAAGCGGGTCCACAGTTGTTCTGTGCCGAACAGACTTCGCGTGCGGCCATTTTCTTGAAGGAAATGCAGCCCTCCGAGGTGCCGGAAGTGCACCGAGAATGGTCGACTCGTCCCGTGCGCTACACCATGTGTTTCACCACGACCTTGGGTAAGGCGCCGATAGCCCAGGCGCTTCGTAAGAGGCCGTTCACAATTGTTTGTGTTTTCAATGAACCTTGTTTCATTCGCGTTGCACGTCAACCCCAGCAGCCCGTAGTCCAGGCTCTTAAGAAGATTTGAGGTCTGCGTAGACCCTATGGCGAGTTCAGATTTCTGGCAAAAGCTGTCATCGTCTTTGACCGCTTCGGCTGAATGGGACGCCGGAGCCTCAGGCCACTCCGTACGGGCTTCAAGGGGTACGGCCAAGCTGTGGATGGCGATGGATGCCCTCACCGTCTTCCTGGCCGCAGTGACGGCTACGCTCTACCGATTCCGCGCGAACCCCATGACTGGCGCGCGAAGTTTCTTTCAGGGCACCATGTTCCGCGGACTGTCGGTCTGGATCCTGCTGGCGCTCTTGTGCGGCTTTACCTTTGCGCTCATCGTCACGAGCCGGCGCTTGCATCTTTACACGCCGATGCACATGACAAACTTTCTCCACGAACAGAGAATGAGCGCCCAGGCCTGCCTGACGTCCGGTCTGCTCCTCACCGGCGCGCTCTATCTGGTCAGAGCTGAAACGATTTCCCGTGGCATCGTGCTTGAAACGATAGGTTTGGTGACCATCGGCCTCGGCCTGCGCCGATTCATTTATCGCATTTTGCTCTACCAGCGCTTCGATCGTGGGCTCGATACGCGCAATGTGCTCATCGTTGGCACGGGGTCTGAGGCGAACGCGCTTCGCCAGCATCTCGAGAAGATTCGCCACCTGGGCTACACATTCAAGGGGTTTATCGAGTTGCCGGGTTGTTCGTCGCACGAAGACGTCTCTGAAGACATCGTTGGCAACCTAGAAACTCTCTTCCAACACACGCGCAAGCAGTTCATCGACGAGATTTTCTTCACCACTCCCTGCGAGCGCGGCGTCGTTCAGAATGTTTTGGAGCAGGCTCGGGTCCATGGGGTCGATCTGCGCGTGATTCCCGATCTCTACGACGGCCTGGCTTGGAACAGTCCCATCGAGTACATCGGACAGTTTCCGACGATCCCCCTGCATCGCGGGGCGGTGCCTGAAATCGGCCTCATTTTCAAGCGCGTCTTCGACACCGTGTTTTCGGCTCTGGTTCTCGTCATCCTTTCGCCGGTGCTGTTGGCCATCGCCGTCGCCATTAAGTTCGATTCCCCTGGCTCGGTTTATTATTCTTCGGAGCGCATAGGCAAGAAGGGAGTTGTATTCCGCTGCATCAAGTTCCGGACCATGATTCGCGACGCCGACAGCCGCCGCGCCGAGATCATGCACATGAACGAGCGCGACGATGTGCTTTTCAAAGTCTCAAACGATCCCCGCGTGACGCGCCTGGGCCGTTTTCTTCGCAAGTATTCGCTGGATGAGCTGCCTCAGTTCATCAATGTACTTCGCGGCGAGATGAGCATTGTCGGGCCGCGTCCACCTCTGGCTGGCGAGGTTCGCAAGTACGATCTCGACCACCTGCGCCGTCTCGACGTGACTCCCGGCATCACTGGTCTGTGGCAGGTGCAGGGCCGCCAGGATCCATCCTTCGCCAGCTACGTTTCGCTGGACGTCACGTACATAGACAACTGGAGTATCTGGCTGGATTTCAAGATTATTATGCGCACCATTGCCGTGGTTTTCTCGGGCACTGGAACCTAGTTGGAATTTACCTTAGAGAAGTGGCGCTGCCAGGAGCTGATCAACCCCCTCCCGGCCGCCGTTACACCAAGCCCGTGCTTTGCTTGATCTCAATGTCCTGGAAAACGTTGGCTGAATCCACTGGCTTCTTTCCTTCAGCAAGCATCTCAGGTGGGACCGAATGCTGCGTCCGCTCCATTCGCGGCTCGGTGTTTCGCCGCACGCGCAGATTGTTGACGGCATATTCGACGTAGGGCGACTTCAGTTCCGGATCTTTGCCCAGGAAGCGGCATGTCGCCGTAACCTGCTCCACGATAAAGGTGGGTTGGAACCCGGCCAACTCGAGTTCCTTTTCTTTCGTGATCATGTACACGATGAAGCTGAAGACTTCGTCGCTGAGGGTCAGGTTGTGCCGTGCGCACTCCATCTGGAAGATGCGGTGGAACTGATCCAGGCCTGGCGGCCCGACTTCGATTTTGTAAGGAAGCCGACGAAGAAAGGCCGGATCCATCAGGTCTTCCGGATTCAAATTGGTCGCGAAGATCACGATCTCTTCAAAAGGAATGCTGAAGCTTGCGCCCGAGCGCAGCTTCAGGTAGTCCACCCGGCTCTCCATGGGCACGATCCACCGATTTAAAAGGTCTCTGGGGCTGACGAACTGCCGACCGAAGTCGTCGATGAGGAAGCAGCCGCCCAAAGCCTTCATGTGCAATGGCGCGTCATAGTAATGCCCCTTCTCGTCGTAGCGCAGGTCAAGCATGTCGAGGGTGAGTTCGCCTCCAGCGACGACGAACGGCCGCCGGCAAGT
>CAZVYV010000341.1:0-3893 GCA_964630985.1 uncultured Occallatibacter sp. | reverse complement strand
TGCCAGGCCATGCGGATGAAGAGCGGACCGTAGTGGCCGAAGTCTGCCGGCCACCATTCCTGCGAGTCGGTCATTAAGGTGCGCAGGTCCAAGATGACAGCGTCAAGGTCGAGGTTCTTGAATTCCTGGGCGTAATCGAACTCCTCGCCCATGGGATTAGAGAGCGAGGACTGCTGATGCAGAATCTCCAGGTTGAGCTGATCGGGCCACCAGTCGTTATTGCCTTTCGCCCCTGCCGTTGTATGGGTGAGCATATGGCCTGAAAACGGGCATTTCGATTCGCTGGGCTTCGATTCGCTCAGCATAGCGTTCTGATCGTCAACAATTGGCGGTCCGGGGGTCTGTGTCTCGCGTTCAGACATGATTCTTCTCCTTGGGGTCCAAGGCCTGTGATCGAAATCTATGGCGTCAGCGCTGCGGGATGCCTGCCAGACGAAGCTGAGCCGAAGGCGATGGTGAATCTAGTTTATCTCTGCCGGGATGGCCGGAACAAATATGATCTGCAAGAGTTCCAAACCTTGACTGCCGTGGCAGAATCGCTGAGAGGACCTCATGAGAATCTTGGTCTACGGCGCAGGCGTGATTGGCACACTGTATGCGGTCCGTCTCCAAGAGGCCGGACATGAAGTGACGGTATTGGCGCGCACGGCGAGGCTCGGACAAATTCAACAGCATGGCCTGGTCGTCGAGAACATCTTGACAGGTGTCCGATCATGCACTCGCGTCGCGACTCTCGACTGGCTGAGCGCCGAAGATGCATACGATATGGCGCTGATCGCGGTCAGGAGTGACCAGTTGGCCTCGGTTATGCCGGCGCTTGCGGCAAACAAAAGGATCCCGACTGTCCTTTTCATGCTGAACAATCCTCGTGGGTCAAGGGATCTGGTCGATTCGCTGGGGATGGATCGAGTGTTGCTCGGATTTCCGGGGGCAGGCGGGACGCTCGACGGTCACGTTGACCGTTACGTCCTGATTTCGCAGCAGCCGACAACCATCGGGGAACCGCGCGGAATCCATACCGATCGTCCCAAGGCTTTTGCGGAGATGATGCGCAGGGCCGGGTTTCCAACGCGGACAGACAGCGACATGGACGGCTGGTTGATCTCTCATGCATTTTTTGTGGCTTCGGTCTGCGCGGCAATCTATCTGGCCGGGGGCGAATGCAAGCGCCTAAGCTCGAACCGGCCTGCACTTGAGATGATGGTCGACGGAGTCAGAGAAGGATTCAGAACAGTAAAGGCGCTGGGATACGCTGTCCACCCAATTCCCCTCAAAGTGCTTTTCACCTGTCTTCCGCGCCCGATCGCGGTCTACTACTGGCGCCGTTTTTTCTCGCAGCCGATGGCAGAGTTTGTTTTCGGGCAGCATGCCCGTCACGCGGTGGTGGAGATGCAGATACTGGCCGAAGAATGCCGCCTGTTGTTAGAGAGAAGCGGAATCGAGGGCCCCGCATCGCGCCAGCTCTATCAAGCAATCGACAAGTACGCGGCCTTATCGCAGACCAACCAAGCCTGAAACCGACTGGATGAGCTTTGCGGGATCGTATCCCACCCCGCCCTTGAAGACGGTTTCGACTTTTTCGATGTTGGCAATGTTTTCAGCAGGATTCGCGCCGAGTACAACCAAGTCCGCTGTCTTGCCGGGAGCGATAGATCCGATGGTCGCTTCCTTGCCCATGTATTTTGCGCCGTTCAAAGTGGCAATTTGGATTGCCTGGACTGGCGGAAAGCCCGCTTCAACGAGCAACTCAATGTTGCGTTGATCGCCAAAACCTGGAACAACGCCGCCGTATCCAGTGGGATCGCAACCGGCCATGAGCTGCCCGCCGGCTGCGACGAACTCGCGCTCAAATTCCATCTCCATTTTCAAGAGTTTGGCGTAGTCGGGGCGCGGCAAACCGGGGTTGAGGTGTGAGTCGGCGACGCTTGCGCGGGTGGACAGAAAGCTCTTCGCGGCTTCAACGGAAAGTGTCTTGAGCGGCGCAGACTCGACGCTCATGGGTGGACGGTTCGGAGCGAACGACTCGAAGATGGCGAGAGTAGATGTCACAGCGACGTGATGGTCGACCAGAACCTGAATCATCGCCCTAACATCCGGCCCATTGATGTCGAGGCTGTTCGCCATCCATGCCTCGGCAGATCCCGTGTTTGGACAAACGTCGGGTTGCTTGCCGGGATAGAACTCGGTGTCGACGAGAATGCCGTGTTCCAGATTGTCGATGCCCATATCCGCGGCGTCCTTGAATCCGATAGAGCAGAGATGACCGGTGATCTTGAGTCCGCGGAAATGCGCGTGGCGAATGGCCATCTTGAGCTCATCCGAAGTGAGGTAGTTGTACGCCTTAAACGAGGTGACACCTTCGGCAGCCCAATAGTCGACAGCGCGCCCGGCGTCGTCGGCGTCGGCGAGCTGATGCATCTGCAATGCGAACGTGCCCTTGCCTTCAAGGTAAGGACCCGTGACATCCAGCGTAGGCCCGGGAATCAGCCCCGCATCGATCTGCTTTTTCAGCTCAAGATCCGTATAGGGCTCCACGCTTCCCGCCGTGCGGGCCGTGGTGACGCCTCCGGCGAGATACAGGCGCGGAGCGCTGTCAGCCATCTCGCCGTAGAGCGCATTGCCGGCATCGGGCCGCGACGGCAAAGGGTAAAACAGGTGCTCGTGCATGCCGACAATGCCGGGCATGACGGTCTTCCCCGCCAGATCGAGAACCTTTGCGCCGGGCGGCAGGGGGGCAGATGAATTGGAGGATTGCACGGCAATGATTTTGCTTCCCGCAATGTCAATGCGCATGTCCTGCTGCGGCGCGGATCCGGTCCCGTCAATCAGCGTCACGTGCTCGAGAACCAGCACCGGCGCATTGACCTCGATGTAGGGAGCCAGGGGCGAAGGCTTCGGCTGGGCGCCTGACGAAACAGCAACTGGCAAAATGGAGGCGAGAAACGCGAAGCGAAAAGATCGATTCATGGCAGGCCGATCAGTGAAGAATTGGAACCAGTTTCTTGAGTTTCAATCGCCTACAACGAACTGTCAATCGCAGTCCAAAGGTCGGGCGCGAGTTCCTGCCCTCTTATCCACATTGGCACCTTCGAACGGCGTTGACCCTGCGGTTCTGCGTCCGTAGAGTCTTATTTGATGTGGCGCAATCGCCCGCCCGCGCGGCATTTTGCGATGCCCACGGCGAGCGCATAGAAATCGTTGCAGGCGGGCGCGGCGATTCCGGTTCGGGTCGGAGAGAAGATGCTGAAATTAAAGAAGATTCACATCCTCGGGTTCAAGAGCTTTTGCGATCGCACTGAAGTGACGGTGGCGGGCACGGGGATCGCCGTAGTGGTCGGGCCGAACGGGTGCGGGAAATCGAACATTCTAGATGGAGTGAGCTGGGTGCTTGGCGAGCAGAGCGCGAAAACCCTTCGCGGCTCGCACATGCAGGACCTGATCTTTGCCGGGACGCGTGAACGCAGGCCACTGGGCATGGCGGAAGTAACGCTGACAATGGTCGATCCCGACGCCTACGAAGGGCCGGTACCGGTGACGCCGGAGGTCGAAATTGATCACGATGGACCGTCGGACTGGGATGAGGACGAGTCGCGCCGACAGCGAGCGGCAGAGGCCGAAGAGATCATGGCCAATGAACAGCCGGGACGAACCATTGAAGAAGAGGCTGGCGAAAGGCCTGCGGCTTCAGAGACGCAAAACGAAAGCGCGGATCAGAATTCTTCTCAACAGCAGGGAGTGGTGCTCAAGATTCGACGGCGCAAGTTCCGCAGCGCGCCGCAAAAGGGCGAAGTGGTCATCACTCGGCGCCTCTTCCGCACCGGCGAAAGCGAGTACCTGCTCAACGGCAAGCTGTGCCGGTTGCGCGACATTCAGGACATCTTCATGGGCACGGG
>CAZVYV010000340.1:0-3896 GCA_964630985.1 uncultured Occallatibacter sp. | reverse complement strand
CGGGTGGAAGAGCGAAGGGCAATGCTGGAGGCAGGGAGTAGGGATCAGGGAACAGGGAACAGGAAACAGAGAGTAGAGAACAGTGAGCAGTGTGCGGCTGGATGGTTGGGAATCGGACAACGCAGATCCGGGAAGATCTTTAAGAAAGCAGAAAGGCCAAAGGTCGTAACAACGCAGACCAGGGGTGAGAAACCTTCCTATTAAAAGCGGCGGTGATTATTTTGACTTGGATTCGTCGGATAGTTCGGTTGAGCAGTTGGCGGCCACGATGGCGGGAGCAATAACCATACCGATAAAGGCGAGAGCAATCAAGAAGTCATGCATAATTTAGGTCCCCATTCAGCAGATCAGGGCGCTCGGCAGGCTAAAGCCTGGTTGGCGCGCCCGGCTCTATAAAAAAGAGACACCGCAACGCGAGAGTCCAAGGCGCAAACCGAGGCCGAAAAGCCGTGGTGCAGTCGATCTATTCTGCAACGGTTCTACCACTTGATGATCGGCGGCATGAGAGGAATCTTGAATAGCACGAAAAGCTGGCCGGATGCGCGGAAGTGGTAGAGCGCGTGGCCTTTTGGAGAGTAACGAAAGGCAAGGTGGGGCGGGCACGACGGGAGTTTCTCAACGACCCGTGACGGGGAACACAACGGAGTGCGACAACCTGAGGTGCGGGGCGGTTACGGCTTCAGTTTTTTCTTCAGCGATTGCCACTTGAGGAGCAGCCACGCTCCATAGCCGAACTGAATGAACCACGTGACCACGTACGCGGCAATTCGGAATTGGTGGTCGAGAATCGCTGCTTGATCCATCGTTTTCCTCGGTCCTTTTTAGAGTTCTGGTGATGCAGTATCGGATTCAGGCGTTCAGTGCGGCGTCCGCCTCGGCCGCCGCGATCTTCTGCTGTTCGCGCTCGACACGGAAGCGAAGGGCCAGGATCAACAATCCCCACGCAAACCAAGCCGCAAGGTTCCAGAAGAAGGCGGGCAGCATGGATGAATCCATGCCCGAGCCTGCCGCGCCACCGAACACAGGTGCGGGGTGCTGGGTGCGCCACCAGCGATTGGACATGTAAACGATGGGTGCATCGAGCGCCCCGAAGATCCCGAGCACGGCGGCGAGGGTCTGCATCTGTGGCCCAACGGCAAAGCGGCGCAAGAGCAGGTAGCTGACGTAGATCAGCCAGAGAACCAACGTGGTGGTGAGGCGCGCGTCCCAGGTCCACCAGATGCCCCAGGCGCGGCGCCCCCAGAGCGGGCCGGTGAGGAGCACGACGGTGCAGAAGACGACGCCAACCTCGGCACCCGCCAATGCCAAGGCGTCAAACATTTGCGCACGGTCGGCGTGGCTATGTCGCGTGGCCAGGTAGCCGATGGAGCCGACGAGGCTGATGGCGAAAAACACGAAGAACAGCATCGCGTTGGGCACATGATAGTAAAAGATGCGGAAGATCTCGCCCTGCGCAGCGTCGTTGGGAGCAACGTAAATGGCCTGATAGTAGGCCCAGACAAGCAAGGCGGCGGTGACAAGAAGATAAAGGCCGATGGCGAGCTTTTTCATGGGGAATGCCTGACCACACCAGTGTACGACGGCTGCCATGAGTGGCTTTCGGTCCTGCCTCAACGCGGGGGCGGCTATCGACGGTCCGGGACGCCGATTCCAGCATCGTCGATGAGAAATCATGCCGTCGCCTTTGCACTTTGATTCGCTAGTTTTGTAGGATGGGTTGCTATGTCAAAACAGTCCTCATTCATTCCAGAAACCGGCTTTCGGGTTTTTGTTCACGTTATCATCGGGTTCCTAGTTGCCCTGTTTGCTATTGCGCCCGCGGCAATACAAGCGCAAGCAACAGCCCCGCCCGCTGCAGCTTATGGTCCATTCAATGCGGTCTTTCTGGCCGGTGGCGCTGGCTTGAACAAGCCGCTGTCTCCGTCGACGTCGCTTGACGGGGTTTGGGCTGTGGCAATGGATGGTCAGGGATCAGGGCAGCCCGCAATCCAGGACCCGGTTTTGGCGGGGCGCGCTTCGTGGACGCTCACCTTCTGGTTCGAGTTGCCGGAGCCGCAGCAAGGGACAACTCTGCTTGCCGGCATCGGCGATCCCGCCGCTGAAGATGCGCGATTCATCGGAATCAAGGACAATCGGCTGGGCTTGTGGTTGGGGCTTGAACAAAGTTCGGCGGAATTTGTGGCCGGCGATCAGGCGCTGGACTCGGGAAAGTGGCACCTGGCAGTTGCGGCAAGCGATGGCGAACATGTGGTGCTCTACGCCGATGGCCGCGAGATAGCGACGAGCGCACTTGCGCAAGGCAGCGTGGCGGCAGTTCTGGAGATGGCGCCGCCGCCGTTGACCAATGTCGCAGACGGGCATTTTGGCGGCAAGATCGCGGGGCTGAAGATCTTTCGCGCGACGTTGACGGCCGAGCAAGTGAAGGCGATGGCCGATGCGCCACTGGAATTCAGCCTGGCTACTTACGAAGAGGCCACGCAGCACTGGCCAGTGCAGACGCGCTCGCAGGCTGGATACAGCGCGCCGCAGGATCCCTCCACGATGCCGCATGGCAAGGGCGCGATTCAAAAGCCCGTCGCGAAGGAGCTGAGCGCGGCCGATTTGCACTGCAAGTTAGCAGGCGACAATCCATGGAAGCTCGCGGGCGGCTGGAGGCTCAAGGCTGCGCCGGAAGTGAAAGCAACCGGCGAAGAGATTTCCGAGGCAGGCTTTGCCGATAAGGACTGGCTCGTGGCGACAGTGCCGGGCACGGTGCTGACGACGATGATCGATCGCGGCATTTATCCCGATCCTGACTACGGGCTGAACAATCTCGCGATTCCCGAGAGCCTGGCTCACCAGGACTATTGGTACCGCGTCGAGTTCAAAACGCCAGAGGCGACGCGCGGGCAGAGGCTCACGCTTAGTTTTGAAGGCGTGAACTACGCCGCTGAAGTCTGGATGAACGGCAAGGAACTCGGCGGATTTACGGGCGCTTTTTTGCGCGGAACTTTCGACGTGACGGACGTTGCCGGAGGGGGCGAAAATGCGCTGGCCGTTCGGGTTTCACCTCCGCCGCATCCCGGGATTCCGAATGAGCAGTCGATCAAAGGGGGGCCTGGAGAAAACGGCGGAATGGAACTGCTGGACGGACCGACGTTTGCCGCCGCCGAGGGGTGGGATTGGATTCCCGGGATTCGCGACCGCGACACGGGCATCTGGCAGGACGTGACGTTGACGGCGACTGGGCCGGTGGAGATCGGCGACCTGAACGTGATTACGACGCTGCCCAAGCCCGACCGCAGCGAGGCCGACGTGGAGATTGAAGTACCGCTGACCGACGCGGGGAGCGCAGCGACAGACGGCGAGCTAACGGCCACTTTCGACGATGTGAAGGTCGTGAAGCACGTGCATCTGGCTCCCGGGGAGACGGTGGTTCGACTGGAGCCTGCGGAGTTTGCGCAGCTCAAAGTTCAGAATCCGCGGCTGTGGTGGCCGAATGGCTATGGGGATCCCGCGCTTCACACACTGAAGGTCGCGTTCGCCACGGACGCGAAGACAAGCGCGACGAAGCAAATTGAATTTGGAATGAGGGAAGTGAGCTACGAGCTGTCGCTCTTCGATGCTGCAGGACATTTACAACGCGTGGAAGTTCTGCCGAGCCGCACGCATGATGAAGCGCTGCCTCTGATCGACGGGACGCACGACGGCATCCGTCAGATTTTCGACCGGACGCCAAATCAAGTGCTGCCAGGGCAGACGCTGCCCGACTGGATGCTGCACGCGTGGGTGCAGACGCTGGAGCCGGGAGCCGCGGATTCGACGTCAATCCGGCCCGTTGAAGGCAAGTGGCCGGGAACGGACCTGGTGATCAAAGTGAACGGCGTTCGCATTGCCGCGCGCGGCGGCAACTGGGG
>CAZVYV010000339.1:0-3902 GCA_964630985.1 uncultured Occallatibacter sp. | reverse complement strand
TTCCCCTACGAGGAGCATTTGCGATGGAGTTTCTACGCGGCGCAATAGCCCTCGTCGTTTGCTGGTGCCTGTGCTTCCCGGCTCCGTTGGCCCTGGCGCAGGACGCGGCGCCGCCCCAGGTTGCCGCTTCGAACCAGCAGGCTTCGGCCCCCCAGAAGCATCGTGCAGCATACGTAACGGCAGAACTCCAGGGCGATGCGCGCATTCTTCACGCTCTGAACCGATTCACCTTTGGCCCGCGGCCCGGCGATGTGGATGCCGTGCGAGCAATGGGCCCCGGCGAAACGGGCCTCGATAAGTGGTTCGACGAGCAACTGCATCCCGAGACCATTGACGAGGCAGATTTGAACGCCCGGCTGGCCGAGTATCCCGCCATGCAGTTGAGCGCGCGGGATCTCATATTCCGCATGCCCGGCCCGGCCATCATTCGGCAGGTGGCGGATGGAAAATTCGAGATTCCTCAGAGCGGCATTCTGAGCGAGGTGTACGAAAACCAGATCTACCGGTACCAGATGCGAAAGGCCGCCCAGGCTCAGAAGCAGACTGCAGCGGCAAATCAGGGACAGGGCGCTGCAGCTGGTACGCAAGGCCCGGCCATGAACGGAACTGGGAGCGGCGACGCAAATGGGTCCGCCTCCGCAAACTCGAGCGCCAGTCCGACGATGGACGCGAGTGCGGGCGCGACGCTGAGCGGAGCAGCACCGCAGCCGACCGGAGCGCAGCAGCCCGACATGAGCGCGGCAGGTCCGGCGATGAACACCGATCCCGCGACGAACTCAATGACGCCCGCGCAGGGCCAGGATGCAGATCAGGCTCGCAGGCGACGCGCCCGGGCTGAGCAGCAACGCGACGATCAAGCCGATGCCGACGAATCACAGATCGCGAGCATATTGGCCTCGCAGCCCGTCGATCGGGTGCGGCGCTTGCAGGCGATGCAGCCGGCGGAATTCGACAACTTCATCAAATCGCTCAAGCCCGCACAGCGCGCGGCGCTCGTGGCCGGTATGAGCCCTGAACTAAGGGAATCGGTCGAAGACCTTGCGGCCCCGGAACAGACAGTCGTCAAAGAGCTATTCGGCGAGCGGCTCTCGCGCGACATCTACTCCAACGCGCAGCTTCAGGAAGTGATGACGGATTTCTGGCTGAATCACTTCAACATCTATCTGCGCAAGAACGAGCAGATGCCCTACTACCTGGTGGGCTATGCGCGCGATACGATCCGCCCGCATGCGATGGGCAAGTTTGAGGACCTGCTTGAAGCCGTGGCGCACAGCCCGGCGATGCTCATCTATCTCGACAATGCGCAAAGCATCGGTCCGAACTCGCTGGGTGCGTACCGCGCCAAGATAGCGAACGACCGGCGGCTCAACGCCAAGCGGCAGGCCCCGGAAGGGCTGAACGAGAATTATGCGCGCGAGCTGATGGAGCTGCACACCGTGGGCGTGAATGGCGGCTACACGCAAGCCGATGTGACTCAGGTTGCGCGCGTGCTCACAGGTTGGACGGTGGATCGGCCGCAGTTTGGCGGCGATTTCCAGTTCAACGAGAACCGGCATGAACCGGGCACCAAAAAAGTGATGGGCGCCAAGATTAAGGAAAACGGCGAGATGGAGGGCCGCGAGCTGCTGCACATGCTGGCCATGCGGCCGGCCACGGCAGAGTTCATCTCGCGCCAGCTGGCCATCCGGTTTGTGAGCGACGATCCGCCGCAGGTGCTCGTGGACCGCATGGCGAAGTCGTACCTCGCGAGCGGCGGCGACATTCCCAGCGTGCTGAAAACGCTGTTCCACTCGCCTGAGTTCTGGGCAGCGAGCGACGGCAACGCCAAAGTAAAGACGCCGCTCGAATACGTGGTCAGCGCCGTGCGGGCAAGCAACGCCAACGTGACCAACTACGAGCCGCTGGTCAATGCCCTACGCCAGATGGGCATGCCGCTGTATGGCTGCGTTCCGCCCGTCGGCTACAAGTGGGACGAGGCCGACTGGGTGAGCACCGGCGCGCTGGTTGACCGCATGAATTTTGCTTTGTCGCTGGCCGCGAACCGGTTTCCGGGGATCACCGTTGGATGGGCGCCCGAGATGGACATGAGCGCGCTCGACGACGATGCGCCCGCAATGCAGGTTGTGCCGACACCGCAAACAGAAGAGGCGCGGCTTGAGCAGGTGCTCCTGCCGGGCGGCGTGAGCGATGCCACGCGAGCCGCGGCGCTGAAGCAATTTGAGGAGCAGAACGGCCAAAATGCTTTGATGGCGACACCGGTCGCTGCGCCGCGGAGAGCAAATCGCGCACCTGCCGATGCGTACGAAAAGGAAGATCAGGTGCTGGCGGGACTGCTGCTCGGCTCGCCGGAGTTTCAACGACGTTGATGCGCAAGTCGTCAGCCGATAGCTCAAAGCTGCTGTTGAGAGGTGAAACATGATGCGAATGAACCGGCGATTTTTCCTGCACCGGGGCGCGCTGGCTGTCGCAGGTACAACGGCGATGCCGAATTTTCTTGTGCGTAGCGTTTTGGCGCAGGCGGCCGCTACGGCGCCGGGACAGCGTCTCGTAGTGATCTTCCAGCGCGGCGCGGCAGACGGGCTCAACGTCGTGGTTCCCTATCGCGAGAAGAACTACTACAGGATGCGCCCGAGCATTGCGATTCCGCAAAATCAGGTCCTTGACCTGGACGGATTTTTCGGACTTCATCCGTCACTCACCGCGTTCAAGCCTCTGTACGATCAGGGACACCTCGCGATTGTCCACGCGTGCGGCTCTCCGGACATGAGCCGGTCGCACTTTGACGCGCAGGACTATATGGAATCGGGCACGCCCGGAGTGAAAAACACCGAAGATGGCTGGCTGAACCGCGCATTGCAGTCGGAAGACGCATATCTTGCCGCATGCAATTGCGGCCGTCACAACCAGGAGCACACGGCTTTCCGCGCGTTGGCGTTGGGCGCAGAGGTGCCGCGCACTCTCGATGGAAAGATTCCCGCGATCGCCATCGCCAATGTGAACAACTTTACCGTCGCCGGTCGCGGAGCGGCGCCGTCTCCGGCTGCGAGCGCATTCGAGGCGATGTATGCCGATTCGGGCGACCGCATTTTTCACGTGGCGGGCGATGAGACGTTTGAAGCAGTGAAAATGCTGAAGGCAGCGAATCCCGCGCAGTACACACCGGCGGCCGGCGTGAACTATCCCAACACCGACTTCGGCAACAACATGCGGCAGATTGCGCAACTTTTGAAGGCGAACCTCGGTGTTGAAGCCGCGTTCACCGATGTGACTGGATGGGACACGCATCAAAACCAGGGCGGCGTAGACGGTCAGCTCGCCAACCGGCTCACCGATTTCTCCGGGAGCATTGCTGCCTTTTGGCGCGACATGGGCGACGACGGAGCCAATGTAACGTTGGTGACGATGTCGGAGTTTGGGCGCACCGCGCGCGAGAACGGCACCGGCGGCACCGATCATGGCCACGCCAACGCGATGTTTGTGTTGGGCGGGCAAGTGAAAGGCGGCAAGGTCTACGGCAAGTGGCCGGGCCTCGACGACGGTCAACTCAACGAGGGCCGCGACCTGGCTTTGACGACCGATTACAGACAGGTGCTGGGCGAAGTTGTGACGCGCACGCTGGGCGCGGAAAACCTCGAGACGGTGTTCCCGGGAGCGCAGCTGAGCCGAGCGGGATTCTTGAAACTTGTCTAGACAGGGACCAAGGGAACAAGGGACCAAGAAGACGGCTGCGGCGTGCCGCTTCCGTAGCGCCGGTCTCCAGACCGGCTGTCGCGCGGGTCTCTAGACCCGCACCCGCCGCGCGAAGGTGTCAAACGCTTCCATCGCTGGCACCCTCCCCGTTGCATGATTTACCCTCAAGAGCGGAATGAACATTCGGCGCATGCTTCTCTTCTCTTCCCTGG
>CAZVYV010000338.1:0-3931 GCA_964630985.1 uncultured Occallatibacter sp. | reverse complement strand
TACGGTTTCCTGTACAATGAACGGGTGCGGGTCCGCAAGGAGGATCATGGCTGGAGTGGGCGTTTTGGAAGTGAACGATGCGAATTTTGATCAGGAAGTGCTGAAGAGCGAGCAGCCGGTTCTTGTGGACTTTTGGGCCGTCTGGTGCGGACCGTGCAAGGCGATCGCACCGATAGTGGACGGTCTGGCAGCGACGTACGCGGGGAAGCTGAAGGTGGCGAAGGTGAACGTGGATCAGAATGGCGCGACACCATCGCGCTATGGCATCCGCGGAATTCCAACGCTGCTGTTCTTCAAGGGCGGCAAGATTGCGGACCAAGTTGTTGGCTACGTTGCCCAGGATGTCATTGAAGAAAAGGTCAAGAAGCTGATCGCGTGAACGATTTTGTTCGGTTGAAAGCCCGGCATCGTGCCGGGCTTTTCTGCGTTTGGGAACAACTCACATGCCACGGCGGAATTGAATGATGCGGCGGCGATCGCGCTTGGAGGGGCGGCCCTCAGGAATCCGGACATATTGCTCCAGTGCTTTGCGCTCCTCAGCGAGTCGGAGACGCGCCTCGCGGCTTGCATCGGACTCGCGATAGAGTGTCTGCGCGACTGCGGCGGGGCCGCGCGATGCGCTTATCGCTAGGACCTCGACTTCGAAGATGCCGCGCTCATTTTCAATGCGCAGCTTGTCGCCGGCGCGGACTTCGCGAGCTGGTTTTGAACGGATGCCGTTCGATTGAATGCGGCCCATATCGCATGCGCGCGAGGCTACGGCGCGCGTTTTGAAGAAGCGCGCGGCCCAGAGCCACTTATCGAGACGCAAAGACGTCACCCAACAGCATGGACGGCAGTTGCGTTGCGCGGCAGGGGGAGTTGTAAGCCATCAGGGTTGTTTCTCGACCTTCCAAATGTACAGAAATTCCGCATCGCTGGAAGTTGCCACTTCGATGCCTTTCTGATGCGTGGCGCGGTTCAGGGCGGCCCGTATGTTTTCCTTTGAATCGGGCAGGGCGGCGATGGGGACTTTCAAAGCAGTTCGTGGCTTAAGACGATCGATGTCCGCCAGCAGGCGAGTGACGATGCGCTTGTGCTTGCCATCTCGACCTTTCGGGACATCGTGTTGGAGGATTGACTGAAAGCTTTCCAAGGCGGATTCATCGGCGCTAGAATGATCGATTTCCATCGACATTTTGATCAACTCCCAACTTAATGTCGTTCATCTCGTATTGCTAAACTGACGTAAAACTAACAATGCGCTTGTAGTATATTGACGGTCCGTCAAATTCGCAATATCTTTATCTCCTTTATTTATAGCGCTAAGGAAATGTTTTCCATAAGACGCAAAGAGTGTTTTCTATCACGCACGGGATCTGCGATTAACTTCCTGACTCGAACCCGCCCCCCAGAAATCGCAAAATGAAACGAAGTGACCCGTACCGCGAAAAGCCTGCTAGGGTGCGAGTTAGAGGTGCAATTGAAATGAGAGCGAAAACTACTTCCCCCGTGGTTTCGATCAACGATGTTCCCCCGGCCGACACCAGCGCCTTTCGCCCAGTTGTTCTGGTGGTCGACGATGAATCCGTAATTGCAGACACCGTGGCTGAGATTCTTTCTCGAAGCGGGTATGCAACGATGACTGCATATGACGCGAACGAAGCTTTGGAAACGGCTTTAACGACGCCGCCGGAGATGCTGATCACGGACGTTGTTTTGCCGGGTATGAGCGGGATCGAGCTGGCAATCAAGATGCGACGGATTTTTCCGGATTGCAAGATCCTGCTGTTTTCAGGGCAGGCCGCAGCGATCGATTTGTTGGCGACCGCGAGCGGAGCAGGTCATCATTTCAACTTGATCCACAAGCCGGTTCATCCCAAGGACCTGCTGATGCATGTTGCCGAAAGCCTCAAGCAGGGGGCCGTAGCGGCGAGCTGAGGGTTCGCCGCTTCAACGATGTTCAGATGCTGAGCCATGGAAGGGATTCTTGCCGTCCTGTAGGACTCGGGATTCTTGCACGCCCCGCCATGGCCACAGCTTCTGCTTCGATCGCTCGCGCAGCTGACGGAACCCGGTCAGGGTTTTCCGGTGACTTTCCAGATGTATAAATGCCTGGAATCGCTTGAAGTGGCCACGCTTAACTCTTTTTTGTGCGTAACGCGGTTTAGAGCGGATCGGATATTTGCTTTTGTGGTGGGCAATGAGGCAAGCGCAACTTTGAGTGCGATACCCGGGTCCAATTGATCGAGACGCCGCAGGAGCTGTTCAACGATCATCGTATGTTTTCCCTGGCGGCCTCTAGGAACGTCCTTCTGACGAATCGATTGGCATCGAATTGCGGCGGAATTCGGGTTGTGGTTGCTCGCCACAGGTCTACTCGCCTTTCCCAATGAGATGCCGGAGTCGGCTCGTCGTATGCCCGAACCACCCAAGCGAAGCCTTAACGTATCGCAAGAGGATTTTTCGAGTAAAAATATCCTATCGATGTAAAAAGTTCACTGATTGCTCACTTTAGGTCGCGACTCAAAGCAAGTAGTTGTCCACAGCCTAAGCCGCTGATTTGGTTTCGAGTCTGGTAGAGGCCAAATTGAATGGCAGGCGATTTGCAATGTTCTTGAGACAGGGACAGAGGTGAAGCCATGAGCGTAATACGAAATACCCCTATCGTGCCTACTGGCGAAGCACTACCCTTCCACGAGTTCGAACTTCGCCCCCGAGTTCTGGTTGTCGATGACGAAGTAGCGATCGCAGACACCACTGCAACCATCCTTTGCTTGAGCGGCTATGAAGCAACGGCCGCATACGATGGAAACGACGCCCTTGAAGCTGCCTTGCTGGCGCCACCGCATCTTGTGATCACCGATGTGGTGATGCCGGGAATGAATGGGATTGAACTCGGGATCACAATCCAGCGCGTTTTTCCCGACTGCCAGATTCTGCTTTTCTCGGGGCAGGCGTCGACGGTCGATTTGCTGGCCGCGGCAGGGCCCGCTGCACGCCGTTTCACGTTGCTAAGTAAGCCTGTGCGACCAGAGCGATTGCTGGCCACGGTGAAAGAGACGCTGCATCCAGTGGTCAGCCGGTCGATTTCCAGCGCCAATTGAGTCAATCCTGTCTGTCCTAGCGCAAATTCGTCGTCGACGACGGAGTCAATGCTGTGCGGCTTGTCCGTGCACCTGCGCCTCGATCGCATCGAGACTCGCGTCGTCAATGGCCGAGATGACGAAGGGGTCGGCGGTTGGAATCACCGGCATTTTGAAATCGAGAGTCCAGGATTCTCCGGGATTGAGCCGGCGCGCGTAGGTGACGATCCCTATTGGCGTGGCGGGAGCGGGAGCGGGGTCGATGCGCGTTACATTGAGAACGTATTGCGGGTTCGGCTCGCTCCAGTTCTTGCGGACGGTGAAGCTGCGATCGGCGTAGCCTGCCGGAAAACTATAGAGATCGCGGTTGAAGCGGTAGAAGTTCGCATCGTCGAAATAGTTCATCCAGCCGGGATTAAAGGCCTCGCCGTCCTTGCCGTGAAGAGTGCCCATGGCGTTTGGGTCTTGATAGCGAACGCCTGTGGCGAAGACGGCGCGGCGCGGGTTGTGAGCCGCATTTGTTATGTCGACGCGGATGAAGTTTACCTGTGGTTCGTAGATTCCGGACGTAATATCGAAGCCGGGCATAAACGGAAACTTAGCGTGCTGCCGGGCAACGATGATGGCGCGTTTGTCGATCTTGCCAGCGAAGATGGAGAAGCGGTAGCTGATGCCGTCGCGCTTGAACTCATAGCGAGCGATGGGCAGGCCAGCTTGCTTCAGAATGCGACCGTTGACGCCGATGGGCTCGAGATCGGGACCCGAGAAAAACATCAGCTCTCCAAAGCCGGTGCGCAGGTAGCCATCCGCCGTAATCTCGGTAGTATTTTCAAAGCCTTCCAGACCAAGTTCGCCGGTCTGCGGAT
>CAZVYV010000337.1:0-3934 GCA_964630985.1 uncultured Occallatibacter sp. | reverse complement strand
TGATGCTGGCGTGGTTCAGCTCGTCGGAGAGGATGAAGTCCTCTTTGCCGAGGATCGCGCTGACCGTGCCGGCGTTGGCCGCAAAGCCGCTTTGGAAGACGACGCAAGCTTCGACATTTTTGAAGCGCGCGATCTTCTCTTCAAGCTCCATATGGATGCGCATGGTTCCGGCTATGGTGCGCACCGCGCCCGAGCCCACGCCGAAGGCCCGCGTGGCAGCGATTGCCGCCTCAATGAGCTTGGGGTGGTTGGCGAGGCCAAGATAGTTGTTGCTGGCCAGGTTGATGACCTCGCGGCCGTCGTAGTGGCAAACCGGCGCCTGCTGGTCGTCGAGCACGCGAAGATTGAAGTGCGTGCCCTTGGCGCGCAACTCGTTGAGAACGGTGGTCAGATGCGCAAGCTGAGGGCGGGGCGTAGCTTCTGTCATGGCAGAGCACCTACGCTCAAAAGCATACAACCGGTCTCATAAGTGTCTCCGATGCTTTGTGCGGAAGTGTGGGACCCAACAACAAGGTGGGTCCCATGATTTCAGTGAGTTGAAGAGGATGGTTTATGAGACCGGTCTTAGCGCGATTGCATGGGTGGCATTCCCACTGCTCATGCGTCAAAGGGAAGGCTGGGAAAGGGCGGGACGGACCGTCCGCGGGGTTGGCCGGGTTGCGCCCCGGCCAGATACAATAGGGGTTTACGCCAAGATCATGGACTACACGCTGTTGAGCCAAAGCGCAATCTTTCTGGAGAGTTGGAGCGGGTGCAAGTGAGAGGGTTAAACTGCCGCTTTTCGCGGCTTGATTTTGTGGCGGGACTTGGGTTTGCGTTGGTGCTGGCTGCGTTGCCGGCAGCCGCGGCGGTGCAGCAAATCGTGACTCATACCACGCTGGCCGTCGAAACCAGCGAACAGGGCGGCCACACGCAGGCAACCGCGACGGTCGCCGTAACCGCTGCGGACGGGCTGCCCGCATCGGGCGTTGTGGCGATTGAAGACGGTGACCGCGAACTGGCCGAAGCAGTTCTGAATGACGAGGGTGTGGCCTCGCCGGTGTTTTCATTGCCGGCCGGAGATCACAACCTGCGCGCCGTCTACGCGGGCGATGCATCGCACCTGAGTTCGGTTTCCACCATGAGCAACGCGACGGCCCAGGCAAGCTCCACTCCGAGCTTCACTCTTTCGCTTGCTCCCGTGGCGCCTTCCACGCTGCCGCTCACGCTTACCGCCGGCGATGCGGGCACCATCGCCGTCACCGTCATCCCTGAAGACAACGCAGCGCTCACGTCGCCCATGTTCGTCACCCTCTCGTGCTCTGGCCTTCCCAGTGAGGCCAGCTGCACCTTCACGCCGGAATCAATTGAGATTCTTCCCACAACTCCGGCGAGCTGTCCCTCCGGTTCGTTGCCGGCAGCTTGCCCGCCGGTCAGCTCCATGCTGCTTCAAACTGTGGAAGCTCGTACGTCCAAGGTCGTGCGGCCCATGCTTACGCGAAGCGGGCGTGACACGGTCGCCTGGGCCATTCTGCTGCCAGGCATGTTGGGCCTCGGCGGACTTGCGTGGGGTGCGCGCCGGCGGCGCTGGTTGCAGCGCATTGCGCTCGCGGCATTGATCGGCCTGGTCACCGCATTGGGAACAACCGCGTGCAAGCCAACTTACGACTACTACTATCACGGCCCAGTGCCCAACCCGGCGACTCCGAACGGCACCTACACGGTCACCGTCACGGCGCAGTCCACGAACGGCGTTTCCGCGATCACAACCAACACAACGTTGGTGCTCACGGTGACTGGCGGTTCTTGAGTACACTGCCTGCATGGCGCGGCGGCATCCCCTTCCTCCGGAAATCTATGCGCTGGTAGAGCAGACGCCGGCCACGGTGCTGCTTGAGGGTGGGAAACAGAACGACTCCGAAACCAGGGTAAAACCGTGGACTCAATTGTTCACGGCTCCGTTGCGTGTGTGCGTTGCATTTTCGACTACGGAGATTCCGCCTCTCTTCGCGGAAATTGAGAGCGCGGTCGCTGCGGGCCATTTCGCGGCAGGCTTCTTCAGCTATGAGTGCGCAAGCTGCTTTGAGCCGAAGGCAGGAACGCGAGTGGCGCCGGACGGAAATCCGCTGGCCTGGTTTGGGATCTACGAGCGAAGCTACGTTTTCGATCACTTCACAGGAAAGTTCGAGGGCGGCGAGCCGCCGGAGCTTGAGCGATTTCGCCGCCGGTTGCCGAATGCTGAACCCGCCAAGCGAGCGTCGGAGCCGGAGATTGCGGCGGAATTCGCGCTCAGCGAATCCGAATATGCGCAGCGCATCGCCCAGATTCACGAGTGGATTCGCGCGGGCGATGTTTATCAGCTGAACTTCACCGCGCCAATGAAATTTGAAGAGCCGTGCAATGCGGCGGCTCTTTATGCGCGGCTTCGCGCACGCCAGCCGGTCGATTACGGTGCGTTCCTGCATTCCGAACCAGGCCGCCGTATTCTCTCCTTTTCGCCGGAGCTGTTCTTCCGCATTGATGATGAGGTCGCAACACGTCGGATCGTCACGCGACCGATGAAAGGCACCGCACGGCGCGGACGCACCACGCGTGAAGACCGCGAGATCGCTGAATGGCTCGCGAATGATCCCAAGAACCGCAGCGAAAACGTGATGATCGTTGACCTTGTGCGGAACGATCTCGGCCGCGTTGCGCAAACAGGCAGCGTTAAGGTCGAACAGCTCTTCGCCGTGGAGCGCTATCCCACGCTCTGGCAGATGACTTCGACCGTTAGCGCGGAGCTGCGGCCTGAAGTGGGTTTCCACGACGTCTTCCGCGCGCTCTTTCCCTGCGGTTCGGTCACCGGCGCGCCCAAGGTGCGGGCCACGCAGCTCATTTCCCAACTCGAAGACGCGCCGCGCGGCGTGTATACCGGCGCGATTGGATTCTTCTCGTCGCGGCAGACAGTGTTCAATGTTGCTATTCGGACTCTTGAGCTCGACGGCGCGCGCGGAACCATCGGGGTGGGCAGCGGCGTGGTTATTGACTCCGATCCCGCGGCAGAGTATCGCGAGTGTCTGCTGAAGGCGGAGTTCCTCACCGGTCCCGCGCACCGCACGACAAACCCCATCAGCGAAAACGCACCGATCGCCAGCCAGCCCGATTCGTTCTTCCTCATCGAGACATTGCTGTGGGATGGCTGCTACCAACTGCTTGAGTTTCATCTTGACCGGCTCGAAGACTCGGCCGCGTATTTTGATTTTTCGTGCGATCGTGCCGCAGTCCGCGCGGCACTGGAAGATCACGCGCGACCATTTGCCGAAGCCGCGACATCCTCGCCACGCTCGCCGCGGCGAGTCCGTCTTCTTGTTGACGCCGATGGCGGCGCGCAGATCGGCAGCGAAGAGCTTGTCCCGCCCGGCAACCCGAACCGCGTGGTCAGGGTAACCATCTCCAGCGTTCGCACCGATTCAGCCGACGCGACGCTTTACCACAAAACCACGCACCGGCAGCTCTACAACCATGCGTTTGAGCAGGCGGTTCGCGACGGATTCGACGACGTGCTCTTCCTCAATTTGAAGGACGAAGTCACCGAAGGCGCAATCAGTAATATTTTTGTGGTGAAAGACGGCCGCTGGTTCACGCCGCCCATCGAGTGCGGCTTACTGGCCGGCGTCTACCGTCGGCATCTGCTTGAAACGCGCCCGGAGATCGAGCAGCGCGTGCTGTCGTTAGGCGATCTCCGCACCGCCGATGCGATTTACCTCTGCAACGCCGTGCGCGGCCTGCGCCGTGTGATCATAGCCGGGTAATTCTCTCGCGCGAAGCGCCGTTTTCCTAGTCCCTAGTCCCTGGTCCCTATTCCCTGTCTCTCTCACTCCGGCCGCATCACAACCTTGATCGCCTCGCCCGACTGCAGCAGTTCCATCGCCTTCTCGAACTCGCTCAGCTTCAGCCTGTGCGTGATCACCGG